>CBETCF010000095.1:0-8130 GCA_965534785.1 uncultured Psychrobacter sp. | reverse complement strand
GCAGGGTCACGTAGCTGCTGCCAAAATTCTGTAAAGGGTGGCGCAGAGTAGACAAGCAGCACAATCAAGACATAAAGTAACAGATACCACCACTTGTCTCTATGCTGGTAGAACTTCATTGCCGTTCCCGCTGAGCGCTTCATTTTCATGCCCATCAGATTAACACTATAGAGCTCATCTAAAGCTAAATGCACCATCGCCCCGCCAAATAGAAATAGCCCAAAGAACCAACTGGCCGTCAACGCATTACCTAGCACATAGTAGCTTAAACTGACCATACCTAAGCCCAATACCGCCATATAAGGCACAGAGTGAATAATGCCGCGATGCACAGTCATACTGGTAAAAATGTTGAAAACGATATAACGCATAAAACCATAACCGGCCAGCCATAAAGCCATCAGCGCTACCAAACTTAAATCATCGCGCCAATGCATGACTAGTCCAAAGGCAAAAACAAAAGACGCCATATTGAAGCCAAGTTTGATCGGAGTGGAATTATCAGAGTCCAAATCAGGTAATAGGCCACCTATCGTTCCAAGCGCCATGCACATCAAAAAGCCTGAGTCATTGATTAATCCCGCTTTATAGACGGTCAGTGCCATGATGCCACTTACTGCAAAAGCACCATTTAAGTGGGTATTAAAATTTGCCATAGCTACTCTTATAATATATCGAAAAAAGGTACTTATCTCTGCTGAATAAATCTGCGCAGCTAGTCGCAAAAAAGCGCTCTATGATACCATAGGCCCATCCGCTATACGCTCTAAGATACTTACGATGACTACTTTAACTATGACTACTGATGATTCTATTAATAACGATTTTTTTAGCGCTCGCTCTGATAATTTGCTAGATAGCAGTTTTGCGCAGATCGACTGGCAAGCACCTTGGTTATGTCATCTAAACCAATTGGATTACCTCACTGCTACTGTCAAGAGGTTAAGTAAACCAAATCAAGAAAACGGACAGAGTAATGATTCTACTAACGATGACAATCCAATAGATATTATCGCTAAAGTGCTAAATCAGGCTTTAAACCAGCAAAGTGAAGACGCGCAAATCTCGTTACCAATCACCAAGCCTACTGCTGATCATTACCCTCATGCTTTAAAATTTGTCTCACAAAACGCGTTACCTGAAGGTCAAGGCTATGAATATTTCATCGGCACGACTGGCAAGATTCCTACCCGTAATAATTTGCATGACTTATTTAACGGTAGCATTTGGCTGAGCTTTCCCAAGACCAAAGCGCTGCTTAATTACTAT
This sequence comes from uncultured Psychrobacter sp., assembly GCA_965534785.1. Taxonomy (GTDB): domain Bacteria; phylum Pseudomonadota; class Gammaproteobacteria; order Pseudomonadales; family Moraxellaceae; genus Psychrobacter. Next base: position 6,861 of record CBETCF010000095.1, on the reverse strand, counting down.
CATATGCTAGAGATTGCCAAGCACAGCGATGCGCCAGACAGACAAAAAAGTCGGGGACGCGTGCGCGATACTATTACCGTCTTTGATGAGAATGGCGCGATATTAGTGACCGCTGATGCTAGCATTGGTGAAGCCTTGATTGACTTTGATTGGCAATATAGTTTAGTCAAACCACGAGACAATTGGGATGATCCAAAACTGCCTAGTGAGAAGGCTAAAGCAACCGTTTATATCTTTGGTCATGCGCTACTTGAACAATTGATTGAGCCGCGCAAACCTTTGTGTGCGCATAGTGTAGTTATTAACGTAGCAGAAGACTTCTTTGCTTTGTCAACGTCTGAACGTATTCGCTATTTGGATCATACATTGGCTGAGTATATGAATGATCTACTGTCTGAGGCAAATGTCACGCCGCGAAAGCTTGCCCCGCTACCTATCTTAGGCGTGCCGAATCTATGGCTTGAAAATAGTAATCCTAGCTTTTATGAGGATGCTTATGTGTTTCGCAGTGGTCGGCAGCGGCAGGAATAACATAGATGGCTGCTAACAAACCGCTTGGATGCTATTTTTTTACTAATTTGGTTACGATTCTGCCACCATTCGCCTACGACCAGTCGTTAACAAACATCGCCTTATTTGTTATGGTATAGAGAGTAACTGTTAATGGTTGGTATTTCACTTATAGAATTTGTTAAGTAAGATTTCTGCTTATAAATCTAACAGATGAAATTTCTGCCACTCGTTATAACGATAATTTAAAGCCACCTATAAGTAAAACAAGGAAGCTATTATGAGTGATATTTTCAATGTAAAAGACACCCTAAGCGTCGATGGCAAGGAGCATGCCTATTATAGTCTGCCGAAGCTTGCCGAGACTTATGACAATATTAATAAACTACCTTACTGTATGAAGGTGGTATTAGAAAACCTATTACGTAACGAAGATGATGGTCAGTCAGTCGGCAAAAACCATATCGAAGCGGTTGCCAACTGGGATGCCGGTGCAGAGGCTTCAAAAGAAATCGCCTTCATGCCTGCGCGTGTGGTATTGCAGGATTTCACTGGTGTGCCATCAGTAGTCGATTTGGCAGCGATGCGTGATGCGGTGGTTGAGCTTGGCGGCAGAGCGGAGCAGATTAACCCATTCATTCCTAGTGAATTGGTCGTCGATCACTCGGTACAAGTCGACGTATATGGCCGCGAAGATGCCCTTGATCTAAACGAAAAGATCGAATTTAAGCGTAACAATGAGCGTTATGAGTTTTTGCATTGGGGCAAGAACGCCTTTGAAAACTTCGTTGTCGTACCACCAGCTACCGGTATTGTGCATCAGGTCAACCTTGAGTATTTAGCGCGTGTCGTTATGGCCGCAGACGTCGATGGCGAGCTGACCGCTTATCCTGATACGGTATTTGGTACCGATAGTCATACTACGATGATTAATGGTATCGGTGTACTTGGTTGGGGCGTTGGCGGTATCGAAGCGGAAGCTGCGATGCTCGGTCAACCGTCATCTATGCTCATTCCACAAGTTGTTGGGTTTGAGATGACAGGCAAGCTGAATGAGGGCGTAACTGCGACAGATTTAGTACTGCGTGTCGTTGAGATGCTTCGTGCCCATGGTGTGGTCGGTAAATTCGTTGAATTCTTTGGCGAAGGCTTACATCAAATGCCACTGGCTGATCGTGCGACGATTGCCAACATGGCACCAGAGTATGGTGCCACATGCGGTATCTTCCCAATTGATCAAATGGCTATCGATTACCTACGTCTATCAGGACGTGAAGAAGATCAGATTCAATTGGTCGAAAAGTACGCCAAAGCGCAAGGCATGTGGCATGATGCCGACACGGTAGCTGCGACTTATTCGAGTAACTTGCACCTAGATCTATCATCCGTACAGCCAGCACTAGCCGGCCCTAACTTGCCACAGCAGCGTATCAATCTATCTGATATGCATGAGCAGTTCGGCAAGACATTAGCGATGATGACTAAAGATCGCAAGTCAGAAATTAATGGCAAAGTGCGCTTTGATCAAGAAGGCGGTGAGCAAGAGCAAGCTAAAAGATTAGCGGCTAAGCCTGATGCTTTCTGTGCTGATGATGGCAACTTCTGTAGTATCGTCGATATCGAAGATGAAAAGTACAAATTGCGTGACGGAGCGGTAGTCATCGCTGCCATTACTTCTTGTACCAACACCTCAAATCCTGCGGTTATGATTGGCGCAGGCCTCGTTGCCAAAAAGGCCGCTGCCAAAGGTCTAAAAGCTAAGCCATGGGTCAAAACGTCATTAGCGCCCGGCTCAAAAGTCGTTACGGATTATTTAGAAAAGTCTAAGTTAATGGAAGAGCTAGAAAAAACAGGCTTTTACCTAGTTGGTTACGGCTGTACCACTTGTATCGGTAACTCAGGACCACTACTGGAAGCTATTGAAGAAGGCATCGAAAAGAACGATCTTGTCGCCGCAGCTGTCTTATCTGGTAATCGTAACTTTGAAGGTCGTATCCACTCACATGTGAAGGCAAGCTATCTAGCATCGCCACCACTTGTTGTCGCTTATGCGCTGGCAGGTACGGTCGATATTGATATGACTACTCAGCCACTGGGTCAAGATCAAGAGGGCAATGACGTCTATCTAAAAGACATCTGGCCGACCTCTGATGAGATCAATGAGCTGATTGCTAATAACATCGACGCTGATATGTTCCGCAAAAACTACGGTGAAGTATTCGACGGTGGTAAAGCTTGGAACGCCATCAGCTCAGCAGACAGCCAGCTGTATCCATGGAGTGAAGAGTCTACTTACATTAAGAACCCACCGTTCTTTGACGGTATGACCATGGAGCCAGAAGGTATCCTCGATATCGAAGGTGCGCGCATCTTAGGTCTGTTCGGTGATTCAATCACCACGGATCATATCTCACCTGCCGGTAATATCGATGCCGATTCTCCTGCAGGCAAATACTTGCAAGAGCGTGGAGTAATGGAAGCCGACTTCAACAGCTATGGCTCACGCCGTGGTAATGATGCGGTCATGACTCGCGGTACCTTTGCCAATATCCGTATCAAAAACCAAATGATGGGCGGTAAAGAGGGTGGCTATACTTACTACTTCGCAGGCGACAAAGCGACCTTGGCGGATGGCGTCGAGATGGCTATGTATGATGCCGCGATGAAGTATAAAGAAGATAAGCGTCCCTTAGTAGTGCTTGGCGGCGCAGAATATGGCTCTGGCTCTAGTCGTGACTGGGCAGCTAAAGGGACCATTCTGCTAGGTGTTAAAGCAGTGCTTACCACCTCGTTCGAGCGTATTCACCGTTCAAACTTAGTGGGCATGGGCGTATTGCCACTGACCTTTAAGGATGGCGAAAATGCCGATACTTATAAACTTGATGGCTCAGAAGTTATCAGTATTAGCGGCCTAGATAATGGCGAGAGCAAAACGGCTCAAGTCACCGCTACTCGCGCTGATGGTTCAACGGAAAGCTTTGAAGTTAACGTTGGCTTGCAGACGCCAAAAGAGCGTGAATATGTCCGTCATGGCGGCGTATTGCACTATGTCTTACGTCAGCTAGCGGCTGAGAATAAAGACGCTGCGTAATGATTAATTAAAGTTAGAATGAGAAAAAGCCCAATCGCAAAGATTGGGCTTTTTTGTCTGGGGTTGTATGAGTCTATATATAGTGGTGCACCGGGAGAACCCTACATATAAGCACAACCTACTGACTCTGCACCTGCCACTCAATCGCAGGTTTATTATAGCCTCGAATCAATTCATCATTAAATAACAGCAAAGGCACGCCGCCACCGCCTAGACTTTCGTATTGTCGAAAACCCTCAGCCGAGCGCTCGATATCATATTCGCAATAGTCAACATTGTGCGAGGCGAGTAACTGTCTAGTCTGCTCGCAATAGGGGCACCAGACGGCTCCGTATAAAACAACGTCATTGTTATTAGAGGCGTCACAGGCAACAGAGTCAACAGTGATCGTACTGGCATTGATAAGATAAATACAGCTGATTAAGACAATAGCCCCTAAGCCGAACGAAAATACCTTTATAAAACTCATAGACCTTCCTATCTATTCTTCTCTTTTAAGCTCATTTGCGATAACAAGCGATGATAACACTTTCGATATTACATTTGGCTCAATGAGCAAAGTTAAGGCCAAAGATTAAAAACTACTGCATGGTCAGTCTACGCAAAATTATTACTCATGGAATATCGGCGTATCTATTGCACTCTTGCTCTAATGATTGTAAGATATAATTCATTATAATTATTAATATAATGTTATTTTTAATATCATTTTACGGGGAAATAAATGAAAACCATTTTATTATCATTATTAATTATGTTTGGGTTGACCTCTCATGCTATCGCCAAGGATGAGCTGTCAGTGACTCCGGAATCGGTTTGGAGTATGGTACAAGAAGATGCTGACGAGATGTTGTTCGTCGATGTCAGAGACCCGGTAGAGATTATGTTTATCGGCGCAACTGATGCGGTGGATATCAATATCCCTTTCAAGCTGGTCAATCGCACTCAGTTTAATGATGATAAAGGGGTTTTTATGATGCCTAGCAATCCAGACTTTGCTAGCAGTGTTGAAAAAGCTCTTAAAGCCAAAGGTCTTGGTAAGGATGCTCCGATCGTCACTATGTGCCGCTCAGGCTCTGAACGCGGTAAGCCTAGTGCTGAATATTTGCTCAGCCAAGGATTTACTAACGTAAAATATGTTGATCACGGTTTTCAGGGAAGTGCAGTAGAACAAGGCCCTATGAAAGGGTTTCGTATTATGAATGGTTGGCAAAATTCCAAATTGCCTTGGTCGCCGAAGATCGATCCGAGTAAGATTAATAAGCCTTAAATAGTGCTAAGTATCGCAAATTTAGCTAATAAATGCAGGGCAGTTTAAACTAAACTGCCCTGTGATTTTTTATGATACTTGCTTGATAATCAAACCTATTCAATTCTTCTCAGTCAATAGCTTAATACCTAAGCCAATAAACACCACACCGCTAATCTTATTCAAAATAGATTCGATGGCTGGATTCTCTCGCAACTTCTCACTAAATCTTGATGCTAGTAGCGCCAAGCATAAGCACCATACTAGACCGGTCACCGCAAAGGTCAGCCCCAATACCAAAAACGATACCGTGCTATGAGCATAGCTAGGATCGATAAACTGTGGGAAAAAAGCGAGAAAAAATAGCGCGACTTTTGGATTAAAGGTATTGGTCAGTACGCCTTGCTTAAATATCTTTCCATAATCTAAAGCCTTAGCTTGAGTCGGATTTTCGCTATCGGGCAAGCCATCTGCTATGACAGACTCCGCTTTACTAGTCAGCATCTTAAAACCCAAATAGCACAAGTAACTAGCGCCAATATATTTAACGATGGTGAAAGCTAATGGTGACTTGGCTAAAATAATTGATAATCCTAACGCCGCTAATACCGTATGCACTAAAATACCTGAGACAATACCTAGCACTGAATAAAACCCTGCTTTCTTGCCCTGCGAGACACTACGGGTAATGATGTACATGGTGTCTGAGCCTGGGGTGATGTTTAATAGGATGCCAGTTAAGATAAATCCCCAATAATTCTCGATACCGAACATAATGTCTACTCTCTTTTCAGGCTGGGAATGTCTATAGTAAATAGGATGCCCTCATTAAACTTCTATTCAGCAGGTATAACGTATAAAAATATATTTTTCAACACACCCTATACATAAAAAATAGCACTCCTTGAGTGCTTAAAAGTTATCATCAGCATATTTTGGTTGTATTAATAAGTTTAAATATCTAATTAGATAGCTAACAAATCGCCAAATATCAATATCGAGTGAATCATGAGTAGACGCGACCTTATTATCTTTATTAGCTTATCCTTTATGTGGTCGCTATCCTTTATCTTTTATAGAGTAGGCGTCCCCGAATTTGGTTCGATTGCCTTTGCTAGCCTGCGTGTGTTATTTGCAGGAGCCACTATGTTAGTCTTCGTATGCCTAAGCCCTAATAATCGCTTAGGTATACGGCAGAATTGGAAGTTATTAGCGATTGTAGGACTTTTTTCAACAGCGATTCCCTTTGTGCTATTTTCGTTCTCCGCACAGTCGGTGAACGCTGGGGTATTAGCCGTACTCAATGCGTCTGTACCGATGATGAGCGGCTTTATTGCCAGTACTTTTTTTAATGATAAGCTAGCAAAAAAACAAATATTGGGACTCGTTATTGGTGTCGTTGGTGTGGTTATTTTGATGAGTGAGAACCTGTTCAGTGGTGAAACATCAGGATCAGGATTATGGCCACTAGGTTATGCTTTATTGGGCTGCGTCGGTTATGCAGTTGGGGCCAATCTTACCAAAAACTATTTACAAGATCTCTCACCGATTCCAATCACAGCAGGCAGCATTATTATTGCTAGCATAGTAATGCTGCCTATCGGGATTTATGAGTTCCCCTATGGTAAAGCTATTAGTATACAGGCGTGGATATCAGTCATTTGTATTGGCGTCTTCTCCACAGCGATTGCGCTTATCTTCATGAATCGGCTGATCAAAAATATCGGACCTATGCGCGCTACCAGTATTACATTAGTGATTCCAATTTTTGCGATTTTCTTTGGTTATATTCTTCTTGATGAAGCATTAGATATCTTCGCTATTGTAGGATCAGTAGTGATATTGATCGGTACCTATTTATCTCTGAACTTATCTCTAAAAAGTTTGACTAAGACTTCAGAATAACGATTCCTAATAAAAATGACAGACAAAAAAATCCCAGTCATCGTTACGATGACTGGGATTTTTGATGGTACGCTTATTAGTCTAATCTAATGCTCTACAGCAAAAG
>CBETCF010000094.1:0-8149 GCA_965534785.1 uncultured Psychrobacter sp. | reverse complement strand
GCTTGTAACTCTATGCAGTTTAGCGCGATGAACACCTTAACCATTGGTGATTTAGAAGGTACGCAGACGAGCAGCGGCAATAGTCTAATGGCGGTCAATCAACAGCTAGCTATCAGCTTTGGTATCGCTTTTGGTGCCGCCATGCTGAATTTCCTGCGGGAACGCATGGAGCTTGATATGCTCATAGCTTTTCAAACCACTTACTGGGTGTTAGGTATCTTGACTATACTCTCAGGACTACACTTTTTGCGCTTAGGGCCAAAAGATGGTGATGGTTTATATTGACTGTGATTGTTTTTCAGACTTAAATTGAGCCATTAAAAAGACCAGTATAAGTTATCTTATACTGGTCTTTATGAACTAAAGCTCTTTACTAAGGCGTATGGTTATCGTCTATTTGTGACTGAATATAGTTATGGATGCCGACATCACGAATCAAGTCTTGCTGCGTATCGAGCCAATCATCATACTCTTCGTTACCATCTTTTAGCTCAACTAATAGCTTACGTGAGACATAATCTTTGTGCTGCTCACATAAGGTAATAGCGTCGGTCAGGATATCAAACTTCTGACGCTCTAAACGCAAATTACAATCGATCATCTCAGGCACGTCTTCTGCGATAAACATTTTGCCATAATCTTGCAGATTTGGTAGTCCGCCTAATAACAAAATACGGCCAATCAGATCATCGGACCACTTCATCTCATAAATAGATTGTTTATAAAAATTCTCGTTTAAGGCTTCAAGTCCCCAATGTCGTGCGATACGCGCATGCAAAAAATACTGATTAATCGCAATAAGCGACTGGCCTAGTACCTTATTTAACGCTCTAATAACTTCTTTATCGCCTCTCATAATCTCTCTCCTAACTCTTTAACCCTAGTCAAAAAAATAACTTTTAATCCAAATAATCGTTATTGCTAATTAGTTAACTCTGGTGGTACTTCAGCTATTTGGCTTTGTAAGTAATTAGGTAAAGTGACCATATCGATTAGGCGTAGCTGCTGCTCAAGCCAATGAGCATGATCTTCTTCAGTGTCTTGTAGCTGTTCAACTAAAATATCACGAGTGACATAGTCGTGCTCAGTCTCGCATAGAGCAATACCGTCTTTGAGATGTTGCTGTACTTCATATTCTAGATCAAGATCTAGTTGTAGCATCTCTGGTACCGTACTACCGATATGAATATCATTGACCGTCATCTTCGGCGTACCGCTAAGCATTAAAATACGGCGAATAATAGCTTGCGCATGCATAGTTTCATCTTCCATTTCATGATGAATGCGCTCATAGAGCTTGCCATAATGCCACTCAGCATACATCTCAGAATGAATAAAATACTGATCCCGTGCTGCCAGCTCCCCGCCTAATAAAAAGTTTAAATAATCGATAACTTTTTGGCTACCTTTCATAATATGTGCTCCCCGATTTGTTGGTTTTTTTATTGGCTTTTTCCGATTTTGATGCTTATCGGCTATATGCTGATATAGGTAGAGCTAGTCTAGCATAAAGGCTACATAAGGTTATATAAGGCTTGTAATATTAGGAACTAACAATAAGATGACAATTGAGAATCAAAATTAGCTAGCATAAAAAACCGCCCTACTGTCATCAGCGGGGCGGCTACAAGAACCATAAAATGATATGTTAAATATAATGCAATAGGGTTAAATCGTTAGACGGCGTAAGCTAATACATCAAGCTTAGCATGATGCTCATCAAGATAATCATTCACCATAGGTTCGCAGCAACCACAACAAGTTGCGACATCAAGCGTGTCTTTTAAACCATTAAGAGTATCAATGCCTGAAGCTATAGCAGCCTTGATTTGTTTTTCTTTGACGTCATTACAGATGCAAACGTACATATAATTACCCCTATCCTACTAATTTAATGCTATTTTTTGCTAGTTTTTGAGTTAGCTATTCACTTATTTAACTAACTAGGATTTATTATAATGATAATTATTAGCATTTACAATATCTTTTGTGACATCTGACCCGTTATTTTTATTACTAACGTGACTAATAAGAATGCGCTAATGGAAAACTAGGCTTCCTAGGCACTTTAAGACGATAACTAAAAAACTATGTTGTTTTGATTAGCTATATTTACTTATTCGCACATAATCGTTCTACAAAAATTGTTATTATAGCTAGCATAGAATGTATCAAATAGCTGATAAACGGTACAATACCCTCAAATCGATAACTTGAGACCTAAATCAATAGAGTTTTGCTGAGATGCTAGTGTTTCAATACTAATCTTAACTTAAGTAAAGCTCTTAACTCTAATACATTGATTTTTATTGTTTTTAGTATAGAAGTTATGTCAGTATTATTAATTAATGTCATTATTTATTGCCTAACTATCTTTTTAGCTATTTATTGATTTACTATTATTCATTAACGTCTTATAGCTCCTCTCTCAGACTGGTTTATATACTGGTCATTTATTTTTTGTGAGCAGATACATTATCATTTAAGAGAACTTTATATGTCTAACCTGAATGCTGTTATAGAGCCAATTGAGCTATTTAAAGTGTTGTCTGATCCTACTCGCCTAAAGCTGTTTCAGATTCTTTATAAAAAAGAAGCCCGTTGTGTGGGTGAACTAGTAGATATGCTTGATCAGCCGCAGCCCACAATATCTCGACACCTCAACCATCTAAAAAAGCTTGGTATCTTAAGCTGTGTGCGTGACGGTACTTGGATGTGGTACAAGGTTGCTAATGATATGCCAGAGTGGTCTGCTGATATTCTTGCGATTACTTATCAAACGCTTAAAGAACAAAATGCTAGTTCAGAAGTCACTAATGACAAGCGCTCCGTGGAAGGCTGATAAAAAATATGCAGCTTAAACAGCTTCTTGCTACCATAAAAAAGACCTATAATTAATTATAGGTCTTTTTATTTATACAATGTCTACTACGCTAAATCCAAGAAATCACTGACGAAAGCATTGGCTGGCTGGTGAATCAGCTGCTCTGAGGTTCCCACTTGCTCAACTCGGCCGTGATTCATAACTACGATTTCATCAGAGATAGCTCTCGCCTCTTCTTGGTCGTGAGTCACCATAATACTAGTGATTCCTAACTCATGATGAATGTCTTTTAGCCAAGTGCGCAGCTCTTTACGAACCTTGGCATCAAGCGCACCAAACGGCTCATCCAATAGCAATAATTTCGGTTTTACCGCTAATGCTCTTGCCAAAGCAATACGTTGACGTTGCCCACCTGACAGCTGATGCGGATAAGCATTGGCCAATTGCGGTAATTGCACTAGCTCCAACAGCTCTGCCACGCGCTTATTAATATCAGCTTTGCTTAGACGTTCTGACTTAGGAGCTAAGGTCAGACCAAACGCTATGTTATCAGCGATATTCTTGTGACGGAATAAGGCATAGTGCTGAAACATAAAGCCGATATTACGCTTTTGTACCGGAGTATTGGTGACGTCTAGCTCATCAAATAATATCTGTCCAGAGTCAGCATACTCAAGCCCAGCAATAATACGTAGCAGCGTGGTTTTACCGCAGCCTGAAGGGCCGAGCAAAGTCGTCAATTTACCGGTTGGCACTGTGATATTGATATTATTCAAAGCGGTAAAGTCGCCAAATTTTTTATTTACTTCTCTTATCTCAATACTCATTGTCTTTATCTCTTATAGTTATCTGCTTACGGCTTTTTAGAAGGAGTAGTCTCATTGGCACTGACAGGCAGTTCAGGCGCCGCTATTAACCGCTCTGATTTAGCAAATTTACGCTCTTGCATTTTGGTCATTACTTGCTGCACGAGCAAGGTGACTAATGCTAAGGCGGCCAAGATACTAGACAAAGCAAAGGCAGCGGTAAAGTTATAGTCATTATAGGCCACCTCTACCAATAGCGGCATGGTATTAGTCTCGCCGCGAATGTGGCCCGATACCACGCTGACTGCTCCAAACTCGCCCATCGCTCGAGCGTTGGTCAAAATCAAACCATAAAGCAATGCCCACTTAATATTAGGTAAAGTAATATGCCAAAAAGTCTGCCAACCACTTGCGCCTAAAGTCAAAGCTGCCTGTTCCTCGCTATCACCTTGCGTTTGCATCAAAGGGATTAGCTCGCGCGCTACAAAGGGAAAAGTCACAAATAGCGTCGCTAATACAATACCAGGGACGGCGTAAATAATCTGAATGCCCATGCTTTCAAGCCAGCCACCAATGGCAGAGTTAAGACCAAATAGCAGTACAAACATCAAACCGGCCACGACTGGTGATACCGAAAAAGGTAAATCGAGTAAAGTGGTGACCAGCTGCTTACCTCTAAAATCGTAACGAGTGACTAGCCAAGCGATTGCTATGCCTAATACCATGTTGATAGGCAGCACGATAGCAGCGGTAATTAAGGTCAGCTTGATAGCTTGCAGCGCTTCGGGGTCAACTAAGGAAGCGATGTATAACTGCCAACCATCCTTGAAAGCTTCATAAAACACCGCTAGTAGCGGTATCACTAGCATCACCACCATGAAAAGCACGGCAATAGTGATAAAGGTGCGTCTGATCCAAGGCGAGTCTTTGGTCGCCGGATTACTCTGATAGTCGTAGCTATTGGCGATTTGCATATCAGCGAGCTCCCACACGGCGCGACAGTTTCCACTGCACGATATTAATAGTCAATAAAATAACGAATGAGATCAATAGCATAAATAACGCCACCGCCGAAGCCCCTTGTATATCGAACTGCTCAAGCTTACCAATGATAATAAGCGGCAGTATCTCCGACTGCATAGGAATATTACCGGCGATAAAAATAACCGAACCATACTCACCCGTAGCGCGGGCAAACATCATCCCTGCACCCATAAGCATCGCGGGTAATAGCTCAGGCAAAATTACTTTACGAAAAGTGGTCAATCGATTAGCGCCTAATACCGCAGCGGCCTCTTCAAATTCGACCGATAGCTCAGCTAATACGGGTTGTACTGCACGTACAATAAAGGGAAAGCTAACTACTACTAAGGCAAGCCAAATACCTATCGGCGTAAAGGCCACTTGAATATCGAACTTCTCAAAATACTGCCCAATTAAGCCATTGGGCGCATAAAGTGTCGCTAAAGAGATGCCAGTCACTGCTGTTGGTAACGCAAAAGGTAAATCCACTAAAGCATTAATCAGTGATTTCCCCCAAAACTCGTAACGCACAAGCACCCAAGCGACCAAAGTGCCAAACACCATATTGGTTAACATCGCTAGGAACGACATCCATAAAGTCAGTTTAATAGCGGCGCTGACCTGTGGCTGCGAGATAGTCTCCCAGAATCCGGACCAGCCCATTTGAGTAGTGGTATAGGCCATCATTGCAAAAGGTAGTACCACCAGTAGCGATAAGCTAAAAACGGTAATGCCCATGCTCAGGCCGAATCCTGGTAGCACATTGCGTTGACGCAAACGCGTTAACCAGCCTTTTTTTACTGATCTATTAGGCTTGCTGACAGGAGGTGTCGATGCGCTCATAGTGTTTCCTAATTATTGCTTAGCAGTGTGTGCTTATCGGCCTTTGCTTACCGATTGCCACTTATTATTATCGGCTTAGTCTTAATTAATTTATTTTTGAGTGAATGGTTTTCAAGTAAGTAACTCTATATAAATATTGCTTAATAAAGATGCTTTTGGAAGATAGATATCAAAATACTTACGGTATAAAGGACATAGCGTATCTAGCCATGTCCTTTAAAGGTGAAACTTACTAAAACCGCTTAATCAAACGTTTTGAGAGTTAAAATAGTCTCAATTAAAGTCAATTACTGCGGCGCGTTTACCGCTAATTGATCAAATACCCCATTGTCGCTGAAGAAAGTACCCATGATCTCATCCCACGTCCCAAAAGCATCATTCGGACGGAAAGTCTCAATGGGTGGTAATTTATCACCGTTTTTATCTAATACGCTTTTGACGCTTGGACGTAGATATAAATCAGCCGCTAATTGCTGAGCCGGCTCGCTCCATAGGTAATCTAAATACGCTTTGGCGGCAGCAGTAGTACCTTTTTTCTCGGTAACGGCGTTAACGATAGCGACTGGGCTCTCAGACTTGATAGAGTATTTCGGATAAACGATGTCCACTTCGCCTTTGCCAAAGTCAGTAGCGGCAAGGTTGGCTTCGTTCTCAAAGGTTACGAGCACATCACCGATACCGCGCTGTACAAAGGTAGTGGTAGCCGCACGTCCGCCATTCTCATAGACTTTGACGTTTTTTAGCATATCTCTAACGTAGTTTTTGGCAGGAGCTTCTTCATTATTGAAGGCATGCAAGCCATAACCGTAAGCGCCTAAGAAAGCGTAACGACCGTTACCCGTGACCTTTGGATTAGCCATAACAATCTCAACGCCAGGCTTAGTCAAATCTTCCCAGTCACTGATGCCTTTAGGGTTGTCTTTGCGCACTAAGAAGACGATAGTACTAGTGAATGGCACCGAATTATCAGAGAACTGCCCTTCCCAATCGTCAGCAACTAAGCCTTCTTTTTGCAATAGTTCAATATCAGAGCCTTGGTTCATAGTGGCTACGTCAGCTTGTAAACCATTAGCTACTGATAGCGCTTGCTTGCTTGAGCCGCCATGAGACTGTTTGATATTGATATTAGCATTCGGATTTTCTGACTTGTAATGCTCAACAAATAAAGGGTTATAGCTTTTATAAAAGTCACGGGCCACATCATAAGAGACGTTTAACAGCTCGATATCTTGCGCCTCCCCAGTAGCAGTGCCGTCAGCTGCGGCTGTCTCTGCGCTGTCATTATTACTACAGCCGGCTAGCCCTAAAGTGACCGCCACGCCTGCGATGCTGAGCGCACTGATGGCCTTGTTTTTTGTGATAAATTTTTTGCCTAATTGATAGCGGTTATTAAAAGTAGTCATAAATGCCTCGAATGAATGGATAATTGCTGCTAAATAAAAAGTTGGAATAGGTTATGGAACATGCAAGTATGCTAACAGCGTAAGCTTATTATCTTTAATGACGAATATGCGTATCTTTTTGCCAATATGGAATAACTAGATTTTATCTCAGCCAAAAAAAACGAGCTTTGATAGCCCGGCTTATAAAACATAAAGTTATCAACAGCATAGCGTTTGCTAGTATTTTGGTCTTGCTTAGCGTTGTTTTGTTTTGTTTTGCCGCACTAACAGCTTGCCAAAATAATCTTTAGTGACAACGGTGCTTTGTAAATGATTAACTTGGCATAAGTGCTGTTATTAGCTATCCTTAAGCCACTATTCGACCCTCACCTTATCTTAAGGCTTTTATATGACTCAATTTCCCTCTCGTTACCGTTGTTTATCAGTGGCTATGCTAGGCGTCGCTATAATGACTACTGCTAGCCTTACCGGCTGCAACAATACTTCGCCTGCGGTTGATAACAAGCTCAGCTTACCCAGTATTGACATGACAAAAGCAACTACCCTTTCACCGGCAGTAGCAACCGTTATCGGTGATTATGCTTCAGCAGGTTATGCACAAAGAGCGCAAGGTAATGACTGGGTGGCGGTAATGATAAGTGCTAATGGCGCTGAGCAGATCAATATAAAGGTGCGTGCTCGTAGTGATGTGAAAAAACCCACTTGTACTTTTGATGGACAGGCAACTTTGATGGGTCAAGACAATGCTCATGGAGTCATATTTGAGACCACAGCTAACGACAGTAAAGTCTTTTTGCAATTCAAAGGCGATAAGCTGACGATTGATAGCGAAGATAAATATGCACTAAATTACTATTGCTCTGGTGGCGGTAGTATCGTTGGCGATTATCAAAAGTTGGTAGGCAAGGTTGAATTGAATTAACGTTTAAGCATTAAATTGATTTGATTAAAGGTTAATGACAAAAAAGGTGGCAAACCTATGGTCTGCCACCTTTTTTATTAGTTAATAAGGGTTGTAACTATACCGCAGAAGCACCGGTGAGTTTGACCTCAGCACGTTCCTCTTTAGCAATACCGGCATAATAATCACGCAGGATAGCCAATACCTCAGGGCGGCTGAAGTTCTCTGGTACCTCTTCATCTTCTGATAATGCCTTACGTAGCTTAGTACCTGATACTTTCACATGCTCAGATGCTTCATGCGGGCACGTTTTATCTGAAGCCATGGCATTACAAGCATTACACCAAAA
>CBETCF010000093.1:0-8369 GCA_965534785.1 uncultured Psychrobacter sp. | reverse complement strand
ATAAATCATTAACTGTGGCCTGAGGCGCTGCGTAAATAATGTCGTAAGTGGTAGGCAATTGCAAGTAAATGACGTATCATTTGTTGAAGATTGCCGCTCAGAGCTGCTTCAATAGCATTGAGCTGTGCCCCACCCATTTTTTATGAGTCATCTTACCATGATAAAGTCGTTAGTTTTCCGTACGCCAAGTCTTTTACCTCATTGCCAATCTTCTTTTCGCAAAGTGATGATCACTATCACCTTAGGCGCTAGTGTGGCCTTATCTGGCTGCTCGTTGTTTAGTGTCTATAAGATTGACTTGCCCCAAGGGACCCCTATTACTCAAACTCAAGCACAAAAACTAAGCGTGGGTATGAATCAGAATCAAGTACTCTACATTTTGGGTAGTCCAGCTATCAGAGATACTCTTGCACCCAATCGTTGGGACTATATTTATGACTTTAAAGCCGGTACAGAAGGTGCTCGTAAAGGTATTGCCGATGTCAAAAATGCTAGTCAGCATCTAATTGTCTACTTTGATGCCAATGGGATTGTCACTCGCATCGAAGGTATGGAGTCGCTACCCGCCTCTTAAGCCTTTTAACTGAGTATTGCAAAATCCCTATTCTATACAGAGGGTGTATTACTCCCTTAGCGCTTGGCTACTATACTTTTGTTTTTGCGCTGAGACATAGGATCGGCGCTCAAACTACGATAGACCTCAATACGATCTCTAGATTGTAATTTATAGTTCAAAGGCTGCTTTTGCGAGTAAATACCGACATGCCAAAGCTTAGCCTTTGGCACTTTGATATCTGCTACCTGCTCACACCACACTGCCAAATCCTCAAACTGCGCTAGCCATCCTGCTTGCGCTAATGCTTCATACAAGCTAGTACCTTTGCTTACCTGTAAAGACAAGTAATGTTGACACTGTGCCGTTTCAGCATAAGCCAAATGTACCGTAATCATCGACGTTTCGGTACTGGGCTCTTTATTTAGCTCTGCTTTATTTACCTCAGTGATATCAGTTGGCTTGACCACTATATTATCCAGCCGATAAAGGCCAGAATCATAGCTAGCGGTACAATCAAGCGAATCGCTATCCGCCATAGATTGTATAACGCCTCATTACCAAAGTTCAGCGACTTACGTAAGTGGCTAATTTTCATCTGCCAACCGGCAAAGATCGATAATAATAGCACGGCGATACTACTACTGATCACTAACAAAGCTACTAGCCAGACAATGGGTATAACGACTACTAATATCGCAACTACTATCAATACCGATAATAAACTTACAAGCAGACCAAATTTGTGTGCTAATTGCTGCGTGCTGTAATGCAATAAGTAACTGGCGACAAATAACACCCCGAACCAATAAGACAGCTGGCCAATAGGCGGTAACGACAAAGCGCTTGTTAATAGTGCAATAGCCCCTACTAATAGCTGTAGAGTCCAAATCGGCAACACCATTTTCGAGGCCCGATAGCGGTTTGTCCCTTGGTTAACAGTCAAGTTAGCCGCACTAGCAACTGGACTATCATATGGATCAGCGGCAACGGCAGTTATCGATTGTTGGTTTATCAAGTTTTGACCAAACCAATATAAACCAGTACCGGCACCAACGCTCACCAAAGCTAGCGCTACCGCACGCGCCCACTCTGATAAATTAATGCTAGTCATAGCAAAATCGATGCTCGGTAAACCGTTAGCAAACCCTAATAACAAGCCTATAATAATGAGACCTAGCCCTAGCGGTAAGGTCGTCGCACCCAATAAGCTTAATAACACCACAATGACTACTAAGCCGGCTGCTAACGCAAAATTTGGGAGGTTAGGGACACTATTGAGCTCAGTCAATGCCGCTATTACACCACTACTAGCTCCTGATATCACTAGGGCGGCAATAACAATTGCTACTATGGCTGCTAACCAACCAAAACTGCGCCAAATAGGGCTAGCATCTGCTTCGCGAGTCAGCTTTTGCATGCCAGCTAATGGCGCGTCTACACTCCGATACGCCAGTGCGATTTCAGCATAGACCACTGGTAGCGAGACCAGTATCATCGCTAATAACCATAGTAACCAAAAATCAATTTGGCCCACTAAGGTAGGCGCAAACCAGCGAAATAGTAACAGCGGTAATAATGCTGCTATAAAATAAGAAGCATAGCGGCTCATCATAGTTTTAGTCCAAACAAGCTAAAGTTAATTATAATACGAAAAATAGGTTAATTATTAAAAGGTATTTAGGCTTAAAAAGCTATAAAAAAACCCCGAAAACGGGGTTTTATAATTTACTAACCAATAATCAACACTATTAATAGTAGCATCTCAAAAACAAAGTGTTAATGAATCGCACTAATGTAATCTGACAAAATACGAATATCACGATCGGATAGCTTTGATGATACCATCTGCATCATGCCTTTCTCGCCTTCTTTGTCCGCATCGTTATAGCGTTTTTGATCATCGCCCGTCACATCATCTTCACGACCAGCCGCACGGAATAGCTTTAACTGAGTGGAGATATATTCAGCGTGTTGTCCACCTAGACGTGGAAATGCAGCCCAAGCATTACCGGCAGCGTCAGGGCCGTGACAACCAGCACAACCAATCACCCCACGCGACTTATCACCACCTAAGTATAGCTTAGTAGCTTCTTGCGTAGTAGCAGGGTTGCCTAAACCTACACCCCAAGACGCTTGCTCAGAATAATATCCTGCTACGTTGGCTAAGTCTTGCTGCGATAGATTCGCTACTTGTGATTGCATAATACCATTGACACGGTAGCCTGATTTGAAATTGACCAATTGTTTATATAGGTATTTTACGTTCTGACCACCTATGTTAGCTTGTGCGGGTACGACACTTACACCATCTACTCCATGACAAGCGGCACAAACTGTTTCAGCAATCTGTTTACCAGCGTTAACATCATATTCAGGAACAGTAATAGCAGCTTGTACGCTGAAACTTGCGACACATAAGCTGGTGGCAGCGATTAACTTTTTCATTGATACAAATCCTACTAGCTCGGTGTAAGTATTACTTGAGTGTTTGTAACTTAGAGTCGTGAGCCGTCGAATAGTCGTTTCACCTCACAACACCTGACAAATAAGAGTAGCCTTGCTGCAATTTAGCAAGATTAAACTCTATTTTTGCGTCTCAATCACAAGCTACCCAGAAGTACTTACTAACATCAGGGTTTATTTGCGATTATTATAGCAAGACTTTACAAGATTTGCCTAGTTAATCGTAGCACCTAATGGTTTTTATCATGATACCTTCAAGCTATTGCTGAAATAAAAGCGTCAACACAGAGCTGATCTTTTGCCTTATTTGCTCATATAATCGATTAACTTACGATAATCTTCATCATTACAATCGTTGCATAAACCGCCTGCTGGCATTTGAATCATTCCGCCCTTTACCGACTTTATCAATGTTGGCATACCTTTTTGCTGTATTAGCTGGTTCCAAGCAGCACTATCGCCTTTTTTGATAGCCCCTAATGCACCGCTATTATGGCAGGCTGCACATGAATTTTCGTAAAGGGTTGGAATGTCAGCGGCTATACTACTGCTCATCATCAAGCCACTTATTATTAGGGTAGCCACACTAGCAGCCAAAGTACGACTCTTCTTCGTAATAGCTTTGGTAAATAGACGCATGAGGCACCTCCTCTGGTTGATTGTTGCTAAAGCCATGCTTGCTATTATTGTAACAATATATGTCGCCTTAATATAGCTCGTTCCTGTTTGCTTATAGTACGGCTCAGAGATAGATAAGTCAGGGTCTAAATCAACCCAAAGCGCTTACTTTTCATTGAAGTCTATCATTTAGTCGTTAATATTTAATTAACCTTAAGTGGCTATTAGCTTTAATGTTATGCTGTTATTGATATAATGCCCCTATTAATTATTTCAACAATGAGTCAGTTATGAGTACCCCATTTAATGATGTTGCCGCAGAACATGCAGCATTCAATACCAAAGCTCGCCAACGTATTCAGCAAACTGAGTTTATGACCTCAGCGCCTACTTTTCGCCTCTGCCCTCCAGATGCTGGTTTGGAAGTGGCATTCGCCGGTCGCTCAAATGCTGGTAAATCATCAGCGATTAATGCTTTGACCAATCAGCGCCAACTGGCCCGTTCCTCAAAAACTCCAGGCCGCACGCAAATGATTAATTTTTTCAATATCGGCGATACCGATAGACGCTTAGTCGATTTGCCAGGTTATGGCTATGCGGCAGTACCACTAGAGATGAAAAAAGAATGGCAGGTAGAGCTAGAGGAGTATCTAGTTGCGCGTGAAAGTTTAGCAGGTCTAGTATTACTGACAGATATTCGTCATCCGCTAAAGGTTTTTGATGAGCAAATGCTACATTGGGCTAAAGCAGGCGATCTACCGGTTCATATCTTATTGACCAAAGCCGATAAGCTCAAATATGGGGCGTCCAAAAATGCCTTGCTCAATACCCGAAAACAGCTAAAGAAGATCGGCTTGAATTGCACTATCCAACTGTTTTCAGCGCTTAGAAAAGAGGGTTTAGACGAATTAGCGGGAATAATGGGTAACTGGTACGATTATAAACTTGATGCAGAAGGTAATATTCAGCAAGAGGCTGTCGAAACTATAGCTATAGATGCTAATACTGACGGTCGTATCGATAATAAAACTAGCGACATTATAAATGACTAAAAAATAGCAGATAAATGATATAACAGTAAAAGGCCACCTTAATTAATAAGGTGGCCTTTGTAATTAACGAGGCTTATTTATTCAGGAAACTCAGTTATTCCGGAAGCTTAGTTTGCTCAGGAAGCCAATCCGCCATATCTTCTGGCAAGGGTGCGGTAATAGTCTCATAGCCTGGAATATCTAAGCGCCAAGCATGCAAGCAAAGGCGATGAACGCCTGACTTGTCATGCACATTGTATTTGTCATCGCCTAAGATAGCGTGACCAATATGCGCTAAATGTACACGGATCTGATGGGTACGTCCGGTTAGCGGCTTAGCTTCGATCAAACTTACGGGATGATTATTAATAGTAAAACGACCATGAACGATAATATCGGTCTGACTTTCTTTCGCTTGCGCGTCAGTGCTATCAACTTTGACGCGGCGCTCACCGCTAGCTACCGTATAACGCAATAAAGGCGCATCGACACGCTGCTCATTCAGCGCTGGCTGACCTTTCGCTAGGCATAAATAATGTTTTTGGATGGTTTTATCGACTAAACGCTGCTGCAAGGCTTTTAGGGTTGAACGTTTTTTGGAAATCATCAGCAGTCCCGAGGTATCTTTATCAATACGATGGATCAGCTCAAGATATTTCTTGCCAGTGACTTCGCGCATGGCTTCGATCACCCCAAAGTCAAGGCCACTACCCCCATGTACAGCAATACCTGAAGGCTTATTCAGTACTATCATGCCTTCATCTTCATAAACTACGCGGGCTAGCAAGCTTTTGGCAAACTCAGTACTGATAATTGGTTTTTCACGGGTAGCCAGTTGTACAGGCGCAATACGTACTACATCTTCACGTTGCACTCTGTCATGAGCTTTGCAGCGCTTATTGTTAACGCGAACCTCATCAGAGCGAATCATCTTGTAGATATGCGCTTTTGGCAAACCTTTGAGACGATTAAGTAAGAAGTTATCTAAACGCTGATCATGTTGATGACGCGTGACTTCTAAGTAATTGACTTTGCCAAAGTTACCAATTTCGTCGTCAGCGCTTTGCGGACGGGTTTTGCTATTGAAAATAACAGGGGCTTCATGGATAGGTTTGTCATCGGTCATTGTTGAATTCGTCATTTTTAGTTAGGTATTTACACAAAGATTTGTTATAGTTTAGCATGTTGAGCGCCAATGACGGTAATGTTACGCGTCTCATCCGCTTACAAAGCAAGATATTTGCTAATAAACCAAATACCATTTACTTAATACGCGCATAACGACAATTTGTTTAATGATATATGTTTAACTATTAGGACTTACAACCCTTTGATTATTCATCATCAAGGTCGCGCTATTGAGCAAGTAAAAGTAGTTTGTAGTGAAAATTAATAGCTGACTTACTAAATTAGTTTAAAAAAACTATTGGCGGTCAAACAGATTCAAAAGGTAGCGACGATAACCTACCTGATAGCTTAGTAGCTATTTTAATACCTATTTAGTATTAAATAATGAGTACTAAATAAGGGATATAGAATTCAAAATTTTATTTTGTTTGCCAAGTACGCCCCGCTAACCTGAAGCACAGCTATAAATGATCAACAACAACTATCATTGTGATTAATGTTTTACTTATAAAATAATAGATAACTCCTTTTAAAGGTCTAAACTGACAACTAGTGATTTACAACCTCTATTGTCAACTGAACGCTTACCACCACTGTATAAACAATATTTATTGATTGTTCAACATTAAAACCTATCGTGTGCTCATATTTGACACTAAGTTAAGACAATCAATTTTGAAATAGTATTTACAAAACAGTTCTGTTAGTGATGCCTCTAAGTAGAAGCTATAGCCTTACAACCTATAGATTTTGCCAGTAGCAACTCGGCAGTTAGTAGTAACTTAACAGTAGGCCCATTATAAAAAGTCGTATTTAAATTGCTAGTTATACTCTAGCGACTAGCTAAGCAAACTAGGCAAAGCGAATACGCCGTTTAAAATCTCTATTACTTTAAAAGCATTTTTTAATGCGCTGATACTCATACTGATATGACAATCAGCTTTACTTGCCAATAAGCCATAAAACCTAGCTTGTCGTGATTGTGCGTCCTCATAGGATATAAATATGAAGCGCATTTTGATCAACGCTACCCAAAACGAAGAGATTCGTGTTGCCCTTTGCAAAGGCAATCATCTATACGATTTCGATTTAGAAAACCGTACTCGCGAACAAAAAAAATCCAACATCTATAAAGGTCACGTCACTCGTGTTGAGCCTTCACTTGAAGCGGTGTTTGTCGAATATGGCTCACAGCGTCAGGGCTTTTTGCCGATTCGTGAAATCTCCACAGAATACCTAAGCGGTAATCCACGTGATGAGAATATCAAAAAGCTCATCAAAGAAGGCGATGAGCTCATCGTCCAAGTCGAAAAAGAAGAGCGTGGCAATAAAGGCGCCGCCCTCTCCACTTACGTGTCACTCGCTGGTCGTTATTTGGTACTAATGCCGAATAACCCACGTGGCGGCGGTATCTCCCGTCAGATCTCTGGCAAGCTGCGTGAAGATATGAAGCGTATGCTCGGTAATCTTGATTTACCAAAAGGCATGAGTGTCATCATTCGCACTGCCGGTATCGGTAAAACCCAAGAAGACTTGCAGCACGATCTCAACCATTTACTTAACATCTGGCAAGCTATTCAAGAACAAAATCAAAAATATCCTTCACCACGCCTAGTGCATCAAGAAGCAGGGGTGGTAACCCGCGCCGTTCGTGATTATCTACGTGATGATATCTCTGAGATTTGGATCGATAACGAAAACGCTTATATCGAGGCTGCCGGTTTCATCGATGCGGTAATGCCAAAACAGGCCGAGAAACTACGCAAATATACCGATTATGAGCCGATGTTCTCCCGCTTCAATATTGAAAAGCAGATCGAGACCGCTTATCAGCGTGAAGTACGTCTGCCATCAGGTGGCTCTATTGTCATTGACCAGACCGAAGCCTTAGTCTCAATCGATATTAACTCAGCTAAATCTACCAAAGGCTCAGACGTCGCTGAGACTGCGTACCATACCAACTTAGAAGCCGCTGATGAGATTGCTCGTCAACTACGCCTGCGTGATATGGGCGGCTTGATTGTCATTGACTTCATCGATATGAATGATAATAAGCATCAAAAAGAAGTGGAAAAACGCCTCATTGATGCGACTAAATATGATCGTGCACGAGTCCAATTCGGTGATATTTCCAAATTTGGTTTGATGGAGATGAGCCGTCAGCGCTTGCGTCCGTCGTTAGAAGAATCCACCGGTTATATCTGCCCACGATGTCACGGTAATGGCATGATTCGCGATTTGCGCTCATTGTCACTATCGATTATGCGTCAGATCGAACAGATTGCGCTAAAAGAGCGTCAAGGTGAAGTGCAAGCCGAAGTTCCGACTGATATCGCTGCTTTCTTATTAAATGAAAAGCGTGATGCCTTAGTTTATCTCGAGCAAGACAGTGGTACTCGTATTACTATCTTGCCACATGCGCATTTGGAGTCGCCGAACTTCAAGCTACACTTTAATCGCGATGGCTTTGCACCATCGAGCTACGAGCGTATCACTGATACTCAGCAGCAAGAGCATAGCGATCTAGGTTACGATGTTGATTGGCAAACCGCTGAAAAAGAGCGTCCTGAGCA
>CBETCF010000092.1:0-8398 GCA_965534785.1 uncultured Psychrobacter sp. | reverse complement strand
AATACTAAGTCTCATCCTCACTCATTTGGATATTTTGCGCATGACAAGTTTTGGCAGTTTTTTTAAACGTTTATTAGGGGCGATTATATTGATAGTCGTCGCTTTTCATTTATTAGTAGCCGCGCTGCTATTAATATGGAAGTTCCAGCCTATTAACAATAGTATGTTTATGTTGACCCATAGGCTCACAGGAGGCAGCGTTACGCAGCAGTGGGTGGAGTATGAGGCGATAGCCAAATCTGCCAAGCAAGCAGCGATAGTCAGTGAGGACTCAACCTTTAGCCAGCATAATGGCTTTGACATGAAAGGTATAAAAGATGCTCAGAAGAAGAATGAAGCTTCGGGCAAAACCTCAGCTGGTGGCTCAACTATCACTCAGCAATTGGCCAAAAATCTATTTTTAACCTCGCATCGCTCTTACGTGCGCAAGGCTGATGAAGCGGTTATTACCTTGATGATAGAGACCATTTGGGATAAGCAGCGTATTTTGACGGCTTATCTCAACGTTGCTGAATTTGGCAATGGTATTTATGGCATTGAAGCGGCGGCCAATCATTATTTTGATAAGTCAGCTGATAATCTTAATCGCGATGAGTCCGCGTTATTGATTAGTATGCTGACCAATCCTAAGTATTATCAGGATAATCAAGGCGACAGACGCCTGCGTAATAAGCAACGCATTGTCAAAAAACGCATGAATAACGCGGTATTACCCTAACTGTTTTAAGTGTTATCTTGACCCTTAATAAAGCGCTACTAGTCCTCTAACGACAAATCAAAGCATTTACGCTAGTATGGATATTATCTGAATAATAAGATGTGCATTAACAAATAAAGCGAAGTTTGGATAACGACAGGGAGCAATAAGATGGCGAATAGCAAGAATAAAATAGCAAGTGCGAATGCTAGTAATAACACTGATACTGATAACGGCGACAAGCAAATTGTTGAAAGTAGTCATAAACTGTTAACAGATGATCGCCTAACTCACATCGAATGGCAGCGCTCGGGCGATGGCAGTTATTCGCCGAGCAGCTATATTAATCGCGATTTGTCTCTACTACAGTTCAATCTACGGGTATTGGCACAAGCGGCTAGCTCACGGCATCCGCTACTGGAACGACTATTCTTTTTGATAATATTCTCCTCGAACATGGATGAGTTTTTTGAGATTCGAGTAGCTGGCATCATGCAAAAGCTCAGTATAGGCGATGTAGCTAGTAGTCCACATGGTATGCGCCCAAGCGAGATACTTAGTGAGATATCAGCCGTTGCTCATGACGCTATCGATGAGCAATACCGCATCTTAAACGAAGATATCTTGCCGGCACTGGCGCACGAGGATATTCGCTACTTGCGCCGTGATGAGCTCAATAGCGAGCAGTCCGCTTGGATGAAGCGTTATTTTATTGAGCAAGTCTCGCCAGTATTGACCCCAATTAGTATTGATCCGGCGCATCCATTCCCGCGTCTGGTCAATAAAAGCTTGAACTTTATCGCCACTTTAGAGGGCAAAGACGCTTTTGGCCGCGATATTAATTTGGCTATCGTCCCTGCGCCGCGCAGTCTGCCACGAGTCATTCGTCTACCTGATGAGCTAACGGGTGGCAAAGAGCATCATGTGATGCTCTCAGCAGTGATCCATGAGCACGTCGGTGAGCTGTTTCCTGGCATGAATGTCACGGGCTGCCATCAGTTCCGCTTGACCCGAAATGCTGATTTGGATCTAGCTGATGACGTCGATGACATTGCCAAAGCCTTAGAGGGAGAGCTTGAAAACCGCCGCTTTGGTGATAAAGTACGCTTAGAAGTCACTACTGACTGCCCAACGCCTATCAGCGATTATCTGCTCAACGAGTTTGAGCTGCATGATAATCAATTGTATCGCGTCAATGGCCCAGTCAATCTAACGCGATTATTATTTGATTTTAATCTGCCAAAATTGCGCTATCAGTCCTTTACTCATATCGTGCCAAAGCCTTTCCGTCGTGAGTTCGACAAGCTTGATCGTAGCACTAGCATGTTTGCTGCCATGCGCAAAGGCGATGTTTTAGTGCACCATCCTTTTCATGCTTTTTCACCTATTGTTAATTTGCTCCGGCAAGCGGCTAGTGATCCTAAAGTATTAGCGATTAAGCAAACTTTATATCGCTCAGGGACTAATTCAGAAATCGTCCAAGCGCTAGCGGCGGCGGCTCGCAATGGCAAAGAAGTGACTGCGGTGATTGAATTGCGGGCGCGTTTCGATGAAGCCTCTAACATTGCTGTCGCCAACTTCTTACAAGAAGCAGGCGCGGTGGTCGTCTATGGCATCGTGGGCTACAAGACTCATGCCAAGCTGATGCTAATTGTGCGCCGTGAGGACGATCGTATCCATCGTTATGTGCATCTAGGTACTGGTAATTATCATGCCGCCAATGCCAAAGCCTATACCGACTACGGGTTATTTACTGCCGATGCTGATATCTCAGAAGATGTTCATAAGATATTTCAAGAGCTCACAGGTATGGGCAAGCCTGCCAACCTCAAAAAGCTGCTGCATGCGCCTTTTACTTTACATGAAAAGCTAATGAGCTTTATCGATGATGAGATTGCTCATGCCCAAGCTGGCAAGCGCGCGCATATAATTATCAAGGTCAATGCGCTGACGGAACGCCGTTTGATTAGCAAGCTATACGATGCTTCTCAAGCAGGGGTAAAAATTGAACTTATTTTACGCTCTATTTGTTGCCTGCGTCCCCAAGTAGCTGGCTTATCTGAGAACATCACTGTGCGCTCAGTCGTAGGTCGCTTCTTAGAACATACTCGCGTCTACTATTTCTATAATAATGGTGATGAGCGCTTGTACTGTGGTAGCGCTGACTGGATGGATCGTAACTTATTTCATCGTGTCGAAGTGGCGTTTCCGATTGAAGATAAAAAGATATTTAAGCAAATTTATGAGGATGGCCTACAGAACTATCTGCAAGATAACGTGCAAGCTTGGACGCTATCAGGTGACGGTCATTGGCAGCAACTGCGACCCGCTAACAACGAAACCCCGCATATTGCTCAAGATTATTTACTTAGCGTCATTAATAGCGTTAACGAATAGCCGAATTTAATATTCAGTAGCTAGTTATTCATTGAGGTTACAAACTATCTAGTAACCTCACATTTATTCACATATTGATACGGCAGTACACTAGTGACTCGCTTATTATTCTTTCTATAATTAGTAATCAATATTGTTGGTAATTAATTATAGATAAAAATAGGGACATCACTATGAGTAACGAAAACAAATCAGATTTGCAAAAAGCTGCTGAACAAGTGGATGTCGATCAGGTCAAAGAAAACTTAGCGCAAGATAAACCTTCAGACACGCCAGAAAAACTATCAGAAGATGAGAAAACTCCTTTTATGGATAATGAGTCTCGTACTGATAAATGATTTTTATCAAATCAAATCAGCATTTGAATGAAAGAAGGCGAGTTTGATTTAGTCAGGTAGTTATAGATTAACGGTTAACTAATTATTTAATATTAAAAAATAATAGAGCGAGGGATATGTCATGGTTAATAAATCAACAATGAGCGATAAGCGTAGCCAAGGTGCGGTCGATAATACCGGACCCAATGATGAAGAGGTAGTACCAGTTGCTGATCCGGTAATCGCTAAGCGAGAGAATCCAAAAGACAGCTATGAAGGTCGCAAGCATGAGCCAGAAATAGACGGGTCACAGCAAGAGTCACAAGAGACTGATGAAGTCTATGCCGATCCACGCAAAGAAGAGGATTTACCAGCCGGTGGCAAAAACGTTGCCGATTTGAATGCTTACGACTTAAGTCAGAAGAATAATATTTGATAACTAAGATTTAGAGATCTAAAGCTCACAAAATTAATAACATTGCGATAATAGGGATAATAATATGCAGACCAATGATCCAGCGTTGACCAAAACTCGTATTGCTAATAGCGAAACTGATGGCAATGTTGCAGTTGATGACCGTACCACGCATGTTGATTCAGATCATGAAGAGATTGAAAAAAGCACTACGGTTAATAAAGGGACAGATACCTTTGAAGAAGATATCGTAGAGACCGAGCATGTCAATGACAATGACAATCCTGCCCGTCAGCCTGATCGTCGTGACCAGCAAGGTAGCACTGCTTTTGATGAAGGCATTAACGAGGAAACGGTGGGTAGCGAAGCCCCAAAAAGCGAAGAGCTAAATGATATGAACCGTTACGCTAGCATCGACAATGCGCAAACTCGCATTTTGAATCCTGACGAAAAAGACTAGTTTATCCACTTACAAGTTTATTAACGGTACTGAAGTTTAACTACTAATAAGGATAGGCTCATGAGCAATGACAATATTGATAAAAATGAAAACTATAAGTTAAAAGATGCCGCTGATAACAATGGTGTCGTTGCTGATGACGCCTTACAAAAGGTCAATCCAGCAGCAGCTGAACGAGCCACTGATGACCATGATCCGCATAATGTGGTTAAAGACCATAAGCAAAACGATACTAGCGTCACTGAAACTAAAGAGTAATAACGCTAATTAAAGCAGTAGCCATTGTCTATCTATAATAAGAAAGATAATGGCTTTTTTCATAATTATTTATCTAGGCAGGCGTGCCACTATGGAAGCGTAGCTCAGTATCGGGACTAGCGATTAGCTCAGCCTCAACCTCTCTAAAAAATTCCACACGCTCATCAATAGTATCAGTAGATAAGGATTGAGCTAGTTTCAGATAATCCTCAAAATGACGACTCTCAGACTTCAGTAGATAACGATAATATTTAGCCAAGCGCTCATCATTTATCACCTCTGCTAGCGCTGCAAAGCGTTCGCACGATCGCGCCTCTATAAAAGCACCAATAATCAATACATCGATCATAGCCGCAGGTTCGTACGTGCGTTTATGTTTTAACATGCCTTTGGCATAACGTCCTGCGCTTAGGTTTTGCCAATCTTGACCGCGCTCATTCATGATACCTAGCACTTGCTCATAATGAAGCATTTCCTCACGCACTAACTGCGCCAGCTTACGTTGTAAGTCCTGAGAGAATTCATAGCGAAACATTAGATTCATCGCTGTCCCTGCCGCCTTTTTCTCACAATTAGCATGATCTTGAATGATAATCGGCAAATTATTTAAGGCCGCTTGAATCCAAGATTCTGAGGTGCTATTACCTAAGAATGCATAGATGGCAGACAGATCTACTTTTATCGGCGGTCGCAACTGATTGATATCGGTACTGTCTTCTTCCACCAACGGGCTTTCTATTAGCTCACCTTTCATAAGCGTCTCTTTTTATTAGCTAGGGTTTTTTGGTATGAGGTTTTTATCATAACGTTTTTGCGGCTGTAATCCGCCTAATGGGCAAGTATATAATGCAGTCAACAAGCTTATTTATAAGATTATCGGATAAACAGCCTCTTTAGAAATGATTACTTACAGTTTAGACATACTCATAAGTCATGTCAGCGCCTAATCGTGATTATACGGTTTAAAGTAGACGGGCTATAGGCTATCATAATTATGTAATGTGAATATTTATCTTCTAAATACCATATTGTTGTTTATTTCGCTATTTGATAGTAGGATAATATTTAGTTTTAAGGTCAGTAATAAAGCATTATCCTTCCTAAGCCAACCTACGCCACTTTAATATGAGTGATTAATCTTCTCTCATAAGCAAATTTACCACGAACACATCTATTATAAGGACATCACTATGAGTCAAGCTTCAAACGCTAATCGCATCCAAAAAGGCAGTCTCGCCATTGATCAGCAGCTATATGATTTTATTGAAAACGAAGTATTGCCTAAAGTAGGTGTCGATTCGGATAGTTATTGGTCAGGTTTTGAGAAGGTGGTGAAGGATTTTACGCCTCGAAATAAAGAGTTATTGGCCATTCGCGCTGAGATACAAAAAAAGATTGACCAGTGGCATTTGGATCATCCTGCTGTTAACGGCGAAATTGACTTTGCCACCTATAAGCAGTTCTTACAAGATATCGGCTATCTATTACCAGAAGGGGATGATTTTCAGGTCAGTACTGAGAATGTCGATAGAGAAATCACTGAGGTGGCAGGCCCGCAGTTGGTGGTACCAGTAAAAAACGCTCGTTATGCTTTGAATGCGACCAACGCTCGTTGGGGTAGCTTATACGACGCGCTCTATGGCACCGATGTCATCGATGACGAGGATGGTAAAGAGGCTAAAGGCGGCTACAATCCTACGCGCGGTGCTGCAGTAGTGGCTTATGCCAAGAAATTTTTGGACGAGCACTTTACTTTGGCTTCAGGCTCTTTTGATGAAGCGACTGGTTTTTCGGTAGTAGATGGCGCGCTTGAGATTGCTCAAGGCGATAGCAGTACGCAATTACAAGACACTAGCAAGTTTGTTGGCTACGTGGGCGAAGCTAGCAATCCTACAGGTATTTTGCTAAAGAATAATAATTTGCATGTTGAGATTCAAATCGATGCTAACAATCCTATCGGTAAAGACGATCCAGCCAATATCAAAGATGTACTATTAGAGTCGGCTGTCAGCGCTATCCAAGATTTAGAAGATTCGATTGCTGCTGTTGATGCTGAAGGCAAGGTTGCCGCTTATCGTACGTGGCTTGGCTTGATGAATGGCGATTTAGAAGAGAGCTTTGAGAAAGGCGGTAAGATGCGTACTCGTAGTCAAAACCCAGACCGCGAATATACCACTCCAGAAGGTGGCAAGTTAGTGTTGCCAGGGCGCGCGTTGCTATTGCTGCGTAACGTTGGTCACTTGATGCAAAACCCAGCGGTCTTAGTAGATTTCGGCGAGGGCAATGAAGAAGTTTTTGAAGGTATTATGGATGCCCTTGTCACGCCGCTTATGTCACTTAATGATATTAAAGGTAAGACGAAGTTTCCAAACTCACGTACTGGCTCTATGTATATCGTCAAGCCAAAGATGCATGGCCCTGATGAAGTCAAGTTTGCCAATGAGCTATTTGCCGCTTCAGAAGACGTTTTAGACTTACCTCGTAATACGCTAAAGATGGGTATTATGGATGAAGAGCGCCGGATGACAGTTAACCTAAAAGAAGCGATTCGTCAGGCCAAAGAGCGCGTTATCTTTATTAACACCGGATTCTTGGATCGTACAGGTGATGAGATGCACACCAGTATGAACGCTGGACCTTTTGTTCGCAAAATAAAAATGAAAGCACAGGCATGGCAGCCTGCTTATGAGCAATGGAACGTCGATATCGGTCTAGAGACAGGCT
The DNA here is from genome assembly GCA_965534785.1 of uncultured Psychrobacter sp. Classification (GTDB taxonomy): domain Bacteria; phylum Pseudomonadota; class Gammaproteobacteria; order Pseudomonadales; family Moraxellaceae; genus Psychrobacter. The sequence goes on along the minus strand of CBETCF010000092.1, from coordinate 1,130 downwards.
TGCAAGGTCATGCGCAGATTGGTAAAGGCATGTGGGCCAAACCTGACGAGATGAAAGAGATGATGGAAACCAAATCGGCTCATCCTCAGTCGGGTGCGAGCACCGCTTGGGTACCGTCACCTACGGGCGCTACGTTGCACAGCATGCATTATCATCAGGTAGATGTCGCTGAGGTGCAGAGTAAGCTTAAGTCACGTAAACGCGCTAATTTAGATGATATTCTAACGATTCCTTTGGCAAAAGAGCCTGATTGGACGGCAGAGGAAGCTCAAACTGAGCTTGAGAATAATGCGCAAGGTATCTTGGGCTATGTGGTGCGCTGGGTAAACCAAGGCGTTGGCTGCTCAAAAGTACCCGATGTGAATGACGTCGGTCTGATGGAAGATCGTGCGACTTTACGTATCTCAAGTCAGCACATTGCTAACTGGCTGCATCATGATATCGTCAGCGAAGAGCAAGTGATGGAAGTGATGAAGCGTATGGCTAAAGTCGTCGATGGACAAAACGCTGGCGATCCTAGCTATCGAGATATGGCTCCTGACTTTGATAGCTCGATTGCATTCAAAGCAGCTTGTGACTTGGTATTTAAAGGTCGCACTCAGCCAAATGGTTATACTGAGCCATTATTGCACCATCATCGCCGTGCCTTGAAGGGTAGCTTATAATCGTTAAGCAGTAACCACAGCTTAACTCGGTGGATGGTAGATAGACGCTTCTAGGCGTCTGCGAATGGCTTTCCTGCTAGTTGAATTAGGCTAGTAGGGGTATCTACACCAAAACACTTATCGTTACGCTAAGCGCTCCTATTGAGATAATAGGGGCGCTTTTTTTAAGCCATTATTCAACTCTAAGACGAATGTCTGCTTTGGTTACATAAAAGTAGCTAGCTCGTTTTTGCTTTCGTGGCGATACAAATTAACGAGTAAATAGTTAGTTATCTGCCAACTTACTGACTTAGATAAGAAAATTTTAGAGACCTTGCTGTAACGTATTATCTTTACCTTCATTTATGGAAATTCAGACAGAATAAAGTCAATAAATTAGAAATTAATGATAAAAAGATGTTGCAAATTATGTCAAAGTTGTTATGCTTGTAGCCGAAGTATGAGTTTGGTAACGGATGTTACGCA
>CBETCF010000091.1:0-8416 GCA_965534785.1 uncultured Psychrobacter sp. | reverse complement strand
ATCACTATCATCACTACCATAGTCATAATTACTGTTATGACCGACCACTTCATGAGCTTCATTATTCATATAAGGGAACATACTACGCACCCAAACATAGAACATCGGAATAAAGAACACGCCTAGGAAGGTGGCGCTAACTACGCCGCCAAGGACACTAGTACCAATGGCGTTCTGACTACCGGAACCCGCGCCGTTGGCTAAGAATAATGGCACAACACCAATACCAAACGCAAGCGAGGTCATAATAATCGGCCGTAAACGTTGCCTTGATGCCAACATTACCGCATCTTTGAGACTATTACCTTCCTCTTGGTGCTCTTTAGCAAATTCAATAATCAAGATGGCATTCTTAGCTGATAACCCCACTACGGTTAGCAGACCAACTTGTAGATAAACGTCATTATTGAACTGTCTTAACCAAGTAAATAACACCGCACCTAAGACCCCAAGTGGGATAACGAGTAGTACTGAGAAAGGAACAGACCAGCTCTCATAAAGTGCTGCCAAACATAAGAAGACTACTAAGATAGAGACAGCATATAGCATAGGTGCTTGAGCACCGGATTTTTTCTCTTCTAAAGATAAACCCGTCCACTCAAAGCTAACGCCTTCAGGGAGTTTATCTACCATCGCTTCCATCGCATCCATCGCTTCACCCGTACTCAAACCGGGAGCAGCATTACCTTGAATATTCATCGACGGTAAACTGTTGTAACGAGTTAAGTTAGGAGAGCCATTTTCCCAGCGATTACTAGAGAAAGCATCAAAGGAGATCATTTCATTAGCATCATTACGGACATACCATTTGCCGATATCACTAGGATTAGTACGGCTCTCAGGTTCACCTTGAATAAAGACGCGCTTGATACGACCACGATCTACGAAGTCATTGATATAACTTGAGCCCCAAGCGGTCGAGATTACGCTATTAATATTACCAAGCGACAGTCCATAAGCGGCGGCTTGTTCTTGATTGATATCAACTTTTAACTGTGGAGCATCTTCTTGCCCGTTAGGACGGACACCCGCGACTTGATCGCTTTGAGCGGCCATACCTAATAACATGTTACGAGCTTCAAGTAATCCTTCATGGCCGATGTTACCGGCATCTTGAATCATCAAATCAAAACCACTAGCGTTACCGAGACCACTGATTGCTGGAGGTATGATAGTGAAAACGGTTGCTTCGTTGACTTGAGTAAAGAAAAAACCATTGGCACGATCAGAAATGGCTTTGACCCCATTTTCGTCACCCTCACGATCGGCCCAATCATTGAGTTTTACGAAAGCTAAACCAACGTTTTGACCTTGACCTACAAAACTAAAGCCAGCAATGGTAAAGGCTGAAGCCACATTATCAGGCTCTTGATCTACAAAGTAGTCATTAACTTTATCTAACACATCTTGGGTTTCATTTAACGTAGCACCAGCGGGAAGCTGTACTAAGGTAAACATAATACCTTGATCTTCTTCTGGTAAGAAGGAGCCAGGAATACGCAAGAATATCACCGCCATGATTCCGATAATAGCGGCATAAGCGATAAGGTATAACCATTTAAAGCGAAAGCTCTTACCAACGAAGCTCTCGTAGCTACGACTTACTTTATAGAAAGTACGGTTAAACCAACCAAAGAAACCTTTTTTCTCTTCACTATTACCTTTTTCATGGCTTTTACTACGTTTAAGTAGCGTGACACAAAGCGCAGGAGTAAAGATAAGGGCGACTAAGGCCGATAACACCATTGCTGTAATTAGCGTAATAGCAAACTGACGATAAATGACACCTGTTGAGCCCCCGAAGAAGGCCATAGGTACAAAGACCGCTGATAAGATTAGAGCAATACCGATAACGATTTTACTGATTTCACCCATTGATTGTAAGGTGGCATCTTTAATAGAGATGGTAGAGTTTTCTTCTAATATTCGCTCGACGTTTTCTACGACGACGATGGCATCATCGACTAGCAGTCCAATGGACAATACCATAGCAAACATGGTTAGTACGTTAATACTAAAGCCGGCGATATAAAGCACCGCAAAAGTACCTAACAATACCACCGGTACCGCAAGGGTAGGGATGATGGTCGCACGCCAGTTCTGCAAGAAGATATACATCACGATGAAGACCAATACAATGGCCTCAATCAAGGTCAGCACCACTTGCTCGATAGAGAGACGCACGAATGGCGTAGTATCGTAAGGAACGACAGACTTTAGACCGGCTGGAAAGTTCTTTTCCAATTCGGCTATGCTCTCACCAACCAGTTCACGAGTCTCAAGAGCATTGGCACCACTAGCTAGTGAAACGGCAAGAGCCGCGGCATCTTGACCATTGTAGAGTGAAATAACACTGTAGTTTTCACTACCGATCTCTACTTCTGCGACATCGCCTAAGCGCACTTGGGCGCCAGAGGTGTCTGTTTTTAATAAGATATTTTTGAATTCATCTGGCGTTTGTAAATAGCTCTGTACGGTAACGGTAGCATTAATGACTTGTTCGTCTAGATCGGCTGGTGCTTGGCCAATTTGACCTGCTGATACCTGCGCGTTCTGCGATCGTACCGCATTGACGACATCGGATGGCACCATATTAAAGCTGCGTAAGCGCTCAGGATCTAGCCAAATACGCATCGCATAAGAAGAGCCAAAGGCTTGAACTTCACCAACCCCTTCGACACGGCTGAGCTGATCAACAATGTTAGAGTTAATATAATCGCCAATGTCTTGACGATCCATACTGCCATCTTCAGAAACAAAGCCTTGTACTAGCAAGAAGCCAGTAGAGGATTTGTTGACGTTGACGCCTTGACGCTGAACGGATTCAGGCAAGGAGCTCATCGCTGCTTGTAGTTTATTCTGAACTTGTACTTGTGCGGTATCGGCATCAGTACCGTTTTCAAAGAACAGCGTCACCGAAGCGCCACCATTTGATGAGCTCGATGATTTTATGTACATCAAGCCATCAAGGCCTTTTAGCCGTTGCTCAATGACCTGTACGACTGAGTCTTCAACGGTTTGTGCGTTAGCACCTGGGTAGCTAGCACTGACCGAAATAGTCGGTGGCGCAATAGCTGGGTACTGTTCAATCGGTAAACTAATGACCGATATAATCCCGACAAGCATGACTAAAATAGCCAACACCCATGCAAAGATAGGTCGATTAATAAAAAAACGTGACATAGTATATCCCTAGGTCTTCCTAGCTTTAAATGGAATTAATTGGCGGCTTCAGTAGATTCTTTTGTAGCAGTTTCATCCGCTGACTTTGCAGCTTGCTGCGGTGTTTTTGCAGGAGCTTTGCCTGAGGCAGGAGGCGGAGCATTGGGATCCTGTAGAGGCTTCGCAACTACTTCCTGTTCAGGTTTGACTTTTGCACCACCAATGACCACTACTTTGTCACCATTTTGCAGACCATCTGTAACTACCCAATTGCCATTATGAGTGCCGTTAATGGTAACGGGGCGCACTTGAATTTTATTATTGGCATCGACAATATAAACTTGAGTCTCGCTCTTAGTAGAACGCATAACCGCACTTTGCGGCACTAATGCGACATTGTTGATTACACTTTGAGTCAAGCGCGCGCTGACATACATACCAGGCAATAGCACATTGTTACTGTTAGGGAATACTGCCCGTAGAGTTACCGCACCAGTCGACTCATCAACTTTTGCTTCAGACAAAGCCAACTTGCCAGCTACCGGATAGACACTACCATCTTCTAACACTAGCTCAACTGAGTTCATACCGGCTTGCGCTTTGCCTTCAGCTATTTGTTGACGTAGCTTTAACAGCTCAGAAGAAGATTGACTGATATCGACATAAATAGGATCTAAGCGTGAAATAGTAACCATCGGCTCAGCTTGACTAGCACTGACTAATGAGCCTGCTGTAGCGTTTGAGCGATCGCTGCGACCAGTAATAGGGGAGCGTACGATAGTACGGTTCAGATCTAAAGTACTAGCATCTAAGCCTGATTGCGCGCTCTGAATACCGGCTTTTGAGCTCTCTATTCCTGCTTGCGTCTGACCGACAGCTGCTTTAGCACTCTCAACAGCGGCCTGTGCGGTACGAACCTGAGTTTGTGCCTGATCATATTGCTGCTTAGAGATAGCATCGATTTCGACAAGGCCTTGCAAACGTTGAAAGTCATTTATGGCTTGTGCGAGGGAAGCTTGACGACTGACCAATTCTGCTTTGGCATTAGCATTATTAGCTAAAGACGTTTGGTAATTGGCCTGTGCTTGTTGCACAGCCGCTTCACCGCTAGCGATGGAAGTGGCATAGTTGTCGGTATTAATACGATATAAAGGCTGGCCTTTTTTGACGTTACTGCCTTCACGGAAGAGTATCTCGTCAATAATTCCGTTTACTTGTGGGCGCACATCTGCCGTTTGAAAGGCAGTAGTCCGACCCGAAAAGGTCTGTACTTGAGGGACGGTTTCAAGGCTGACGGTCTGGACGTTGACGACAGCGGGTGGCATCTGTTGCTGTGCGGCTTCCTCCGCTGCGGCGTCTTCTTTATTGTCACAGCCAACTAGTACTGCTGTAGATAGTACAGATGCTATTACAAGCGCAAGATAAGAATGCTTCATCAATGTCCTCGGTAATAAGGTAGTAATATAGATAGTAGGAGTATAATAATATAAAAACATAACTATAACGCTTATTAGTAATCAACAAAGTCATAACTGTCTTCGTTGATTACTAATAAGCGAGCTAACAGTTAATGTTAGATAATAAAAACTCTATTAATAAAGAGTATAGTTAGTGGAATAAATTTAATCCGCTATTATAAACTATAGGGTTTACCCCACAGTCAAGCCAAAAAAAGGCTGTCTTTACTATTGCGATAGTGATAATTGAGTAACATTAGGCTGTTAAACGTTGTAATTACAAGCTTAACTGTAAAGTTAACGGCTATAACGATATAACAAGCGAACCGTTAGAATATTGTTAAGTTTTGTTAAAAAAGCTCAATAAGGGTTAACTTGTCAGGTTAACAATACAAAAATAGACGGTGCTATCAAAACCGCTATTTTAGCAACCCTTAACTGTGACCGCTAATGCTAATGTAACGCTTAATCCCATAGCTACATAGTGTCTGCATCGTTAAACATGAGCATTAGTCACAACTGCTAGCTAACTCATTAAGTCATAATGTTATCAATAATTAAAATTATAGTAAACGCGAGCTTGCCAGTTCTGTTAATTGATAGAGGCCTTGACGATATCGGTTATCCGGTAACGAGCTTAGCGCTTGCTGAGCCAAGCGAGTCTCTTCTAAAGCGCGCTCGGTACAATAAGCTAGCGATCCTGAGCGGCGTACCAGCTCAATTAACTGTTCAGCCTTAGGGGTTTTACCGGTCTGTACTGCGATACGCAATCGCTCGTAACCTTCCTTATCGGTATCTTTTAGTAGCTCAAGCGCTTTAATAGTAGGCAGTGTTGGCTTACCTTCTGCCAAATCATCGCCTAGGTTTTTACCCATCAGTTCGCTATCACCACTATAATCGAGCACATCATCGATAATCTGAAAGGCATTGCCAAAATGCTGACCAAAATCAGCTAAGGCTTGCAAGTGCTGTTCTTGCCCTTGCAAAATAGCCGCGCCTTGGGTCGCCATCATAAATAGCCGTGAGGTCTTACCATCGATAATATTAAGATAATCGCTTTCGGTAGCGGCTGGATTATGCTGATGCTGTAGCTGCAATACCTCACCTTCAGCGATATCACAAGTACCATCAGAGAATAGCTGCAATAGCGGTAAGCTTTCAAACCCTACTAGTAAGTTAAAGGCACGAGCAATCAGGTAATCGCCAACCAAAACCGCAGTCGCATTATCCCATGTGGCATTAGCTGTGGGTTTGCCGCGGCGTTGATTAGACTCGTCAATCACATCATCATGCACTAAAGTAGCGGTATGTAACATCTCTGTGATGGCCGCTAAATGCATAGCTTTTTCGCTCGGCGCATCATTGAGCATACGGGCGCATAACAAAGTAATTAGCGGACGCATGCGTTTGCCGCCAGCATTAATTACATGCTGTGAGACACTCATCACGAGTTGAACTTTGGAATTAAGACTACCAAAGACTTGCTTGTCCATGATATCGAAATCATCAGCGACAATACTTTGGATATCGGTATAACTAAGCGCTGGAGAGGCTAAAGAAGTACTAGTCATAATAAATAGTCGTATTAATAGGGTGAGTTTTTAATTTTGCTTATAATAGCATAGCTGGCATATCTAGGCGTGAGTGTTAAGCTGAATATAGTGCTGAAGGCGATTTTTTTGATATCTTATGATCAATAAAGCCGAGCAATTATCTCAGCAACCTAATATTAGACTGAAATAAAAATATCTATTTTGGAAACTGTCAGTTAGTTTATAATAATTATTGAATTCAAACTATTAAAAAGATAAGGCTTTGAATTAATAAGAATTTAACAACGATAATTATTTTTATTTTATAGGTTCTGCTTAAAGCCGTTGAACAAAAAGGAAGGTTATGAGTAAAGTCAAACTAAGCTCAATTACTGTGACTACTCTATTACTGATACTTGTTATCGGTGTAATAAGCTACGGCTGTGCTGCAAAAAAAAGCCTAAAGAGCGCCAACAGTACAGTGGTTAAAAATAGCAGTCAAACAACCAGCTTATCTACAGCTAATAGCGACTCTGTAAATAATAATAAAAATGAATTAGGCCAGGTTGATTCGAAGAATATCGATAACAAGGGCTTATCACCTGCAGACATTGAGCGGACAGGTCAATTGAACTCGGCAAATAATGATGAAGATAGACTACGACCTGAGATTAGTCGTATTTTGCACTCTAAGTTTTCGAACGCAGCAGAGTTAAAAACGGCTATAAAGGGGGCGTCTATCTTACAGGACTATTTAGATCGACCTAACCAAGATGCGGTTGCTATGATAAAACGCTATGATTGCAGTGTACTGCCCCTTACTCAAGCTGATCAAAATTTGATTCAGTCGCTCACTTTTGATACCAAAGAGCGTAAAAGTAAGATAGAAAACGGCCTGAAAGATTATAAGCCAGCGGTTAGTATAGAGATTCAGATAGATGAGCAAGGCAATGCGGTTAGCCCTTGTTCTAGCATAAACTAGATAAAAATTTTAAATAAAAGCTGTGCCGCTTAACCCTGCAAAATATGTCTTTTAATCGCTCCCCTTAAAACAGTGCAATAAGGATAGTATATCGCATTGTTTTGAGAAGGTTTATTGTGTATTATTCCATTAAGCATATACTTTTAAAAGGATTTATTATGTTCTATGCTCAAAGCTACGCCCGCAGGAATAGTAAAACACTGATCGTGGCTTCTCTAGCTCTATCGATGTCAGTAGTTGCTCATTCTAATACGGTTTCAGGCCCATCATCGTCGTCCTCTACAGCTAGTCTCTCTGCAAATAAACCGGTAACCGTTTATTATATGAATGGTATCAATAATTCAGAAGTGCAGGCGCAAACTTCAACTATCGCTTTATTTAACCGCTTAAAAGAGAGTCCAAAATTTTCAGGCCTGCTCAATAATAAACAAGTCAGTTTGCGGACCCTATATAATCCAAGTAGTCCTCTTTTAGGGGATGTATACGAGCTAGATGCGCAAGCTTCTATCCAAGATACCGCGCTTTCAGCGACGCAAACTCGTATAAATGCTGAAAGTCTAGGCGCTAATTACGATGCTGAAGATTATGAGACCCTTCGCCGTGCTATTTTTAATGAAGAGATATTCAGAGCCAATCAAACCTATAAAGCCAAAAGGTTTAGTGTATTCAACTTTATTAGCAAAGCGGGTAAGCGTTCTATTAACGAGTATGAGCAGCTGGGTGATGAGATAAGAAGCGCTATCTTGAATGGCGAAAAGGTGATTTTAGTCACGCATTCTCAAGGCAATTATCTGGCTCAAGGCATCTATGCCAATTTATACCAAGACGCTACTATTGGCACAAACCTAGCCAATAACTTATATGTGGTCGGTGTGGCTAACGTAGCAGGGACGACCCCATCTGGAGATTATGTTACTATCCCTAATGATAATGCGGTTTATTTTGCCCACGGATATGTGCAGGGTGGCAAGCCAATGTCATCAAACTTTAATGCTCGGTTTGCCAATGGTGAGCCATTAGATGGTTTTTGGGAATCCAAGGCTCAGCGTCAAAACGATACTATGAATCATGGCTTTATCGAAACTTACTTGTCGGCAAGAATAAATGACAATTCTGAATTAGTTCCTCATGCGCCAGCCATCGTTGCAGAGGAAGTTGATACTGTGACAGGTGAATATAAAACCATTTATAGCTCGATACTTGAAAAAGTAAATCGTGGTTTGGAGAGAATGTTTGCTTAACTAGTAATTTTTTAGGAATGATTAAGCTTAGCAGTGATTAAG
>CBETCF010000090.1:0-8434 GCA_965534785.1 uncultured Psychrobacter sp. | reverse complement strand
CGCTGTAAAAATGCTTGCGTACGTGGATGAGTCGATAACTCAAACATCTGCTTAGCACTACCCTCTTCGACCACATAACCATCTTCGATTAATACTACATGATCGGCTACGTCGCGAGCAAAGTTAATCTCGTGGGTGACTACCACCATTGTCCAACCCTCGCTCGCCAACTGCTTCATGCTCTCAAGCACATCTTGTACTAATTCTGGATCAAGCGCTGAGGTCGGCTCATCGAACAATAATAATGACGGCTCAATGGCTAAGGCGCGAGCGATACCCACACGCTGCTGCTGACCACCGGATAGCTGAAACGGATAAAGATCAGCTTTGTCTGCTAGCCCTACCTTTTTAAGTAAAGCCAATGCTTGGGTCTGAGCTTGCGCTTTAGAAGTACCTTGCACTACCGTTGGCCCAAGCATCAAGTTTTGTAGCGCGGTCTTATGCGGAAATAGATTATACGACTGAAACACCATGCCAGATTTACGTTGTAGCGCTAACAGTTTTTTCTTATTCGGCTTAGCACTAAAATCTACGGTTAAGCTTCCATCATCAAAAGCAATGACTCCCTGATCTGGAGTCTCTAACGCGTTAATACAGCGCAAAAATGTCGTTTTACCGGAACCTGACGGGCCCAGTATCACCACTACTTTACCTTTATGAATAGTCAAATCTATGCCTTTGAGCACTTGATTAGTGTCAAAAGCTTTATGGATATTAGTGATTTGAATCATATAAAGTCCTGTTGAACAAAAAGCAGTAGTTTAGAAGTTGAACCTGTGACATTCAGCGATAACTATTTAAGTTATTTCGCTACATAACGATCGAGACGAGTTTCAAGCTTACCTTGGATAAAGGTTAAAAACAGACAGATGCCCCAATAGATAAAGGCAGCTTCAGTATAAACCAGCATAAACTCATAATTACGGGCAGTAATAATTTGCGCTTGTTTAAATAGCTCAGTCACTAGTACCAATGAGGCTAATGAGGTGTCTTTCACTAAGCTAATAAAAGTATTAGACAAGGGCGGTACTGACACTCGCAATGCTTGCGGTAAAATGACATGACGAAAAGTCTGTAAATAAGTCAGCCCTACTGTCGAGCCGGCCTCCCATTGCCCTTTAGGAATAGACAAAATGGACGCGCGCACTGTCTCTGACGCATAAGCACCGATATTGAGTGAAAAAGCGATAATCGCTGAGGGAAAAGGATCGAGCTTGACCCCGATACTTGGCAGCCCATAAAAGATAATAAATAACTGCACCAACATCGGGGTGCCACGAATAGCAGACACGTAGATACGCGCTAGCCGATAGGTAATCTCGTGCAGCCAACCAGCACGCGGAACGATGCGAATGAGCGCTACTATCAGCGCAATGCCCATCCCTATCGCAAAGGAGATTAGTGCTAGCGGTATCGAATAGTAGATACCGCCTTTGAGCATCGGCCAAAAAGAATCAATGACGATCTGCGCGCGATCAGCACTCATAAAAGGTAGTAAGGCTAATAATTCAGTGAAAATCGACAGTATAGACGCCATCATTAGTTTTGCTTACTGATATCAGCACCAAAGAACTCTTGGCTCAGCTTAGTCAATGTACCATCAGCTTGCAAAGCGCTCATTGCCTCATCTAACTTAGCAACGACCTCTTGATCACCTTTTAGTAGTATTAGACCCGAACCTCGTTGCTCACTGGCGGGCGCTACTAGTTTAATCTCAAGATCGCCATCTGGGAATTTTTTTAGATAATCGAGTACTGCTAGATTATCATTCATCGTGAAGTCGGCGCGATCTTGTTTAACCAATTGAATCGCTTGTGCCATTCCTTCAACTGCAACCACTTCTGCCTCATAACGCTGCGCAAGCTCGCCATAGTTACTCGACAACGACTGCGCAGTACGCATACCCTTTAGACCCTCCCATGAGCCATAACGGTTATCATCAGTAGGTGCTAATACCACCGCTCCCGACCAGCTATAAGGTGACGCTATATCGTACTTGGCTTCACGCTCAGGAGTGGTTAGGCTAACCTGATTGGCTACCATATCGAAACGCTTTGAATCTAGACCTGCCAGCATAGCATCCCATTGGGTTTCTTTAAAATCGACATCGACGCCTAATTTATCAGCGACTGCCCGAGTGACTTCCACATCGTAGCCAGTAAGCGTACCGCTCTTATCATGGTAGGTAAACGGTGGATAAGTGCCTTCGGTGCCGACATTGATAGTGCCACCGCTATTGATACGTTGTAATAGGTCTGACCCAACAGCGGCGCTATCAGCATTAGCAGCAGTGTCGTCGGTAGTGGATTGGCTACAGGCCGCTAGTAATAGAGTACTAGCCGCTAAGGTTAATAGAGCACGGCGTTTCATAATGAATCCTCTAAATTAAAGTTATTGTTGTCATTGTAGTTTGTTAGAACTAGTTTAACGCGACTAAGCAACGGTTGGGCAATAAAAACGTACAAAAACAGTTAGCAGGAGTCAGAAGGTTGAGGTAGTGAAGCAAGATTACAAGAGTGACTATTAATCAATTAGCAAATGCCCTCTGCGTCTCTAAGCATGCCACAATAAAAAAAGCCCCAATCAATAATTGAGGCTCTATTTTGCTAAAGTAAGCACGGCTTTACTTATAGGGTGCGAAGCTTATAAAAGGCCTCAACTCAAAAAACTATTAGTTTAGAAAACCATAAGCGACTAGCGCATCAGCGACTCTTTTAAAGCCAACGATATTAGAGCCTGCCATGTAATCAACGTAACCATTATCAGTTTGGTTGTAAGTTTCTGAAGCCTCAGCAGCACAATCATGAATGTTCTTCATGATGATTTTGAGACGCTCATCAATCTGCTCAAAGGACTTGTACTGACGTACTGAATTCTGTGACATCTCAAGCGCTGATACCGCTACGCCGCCTGCATTAGCCGCTTTACCTGGCGCATAATGCACCCGATTATCACGGATATGATCAATAGCTTCAGCCGTCAATGGCATATTTGCGCCTTCAACGACATATTTAATGCCGTTATCGACCATTAATTTGGCGTCATCTTCATTGACTTCATTCTGAGTCGCTGATGGAATAGCGATGTCACCTTTGATATGCCAAGGCTTTTGACCGACAAACCATTCACCACCATAAACTTCGACATAATCGCACAAAGGCTTACTTTGATCTTTTTGCTTTTTCAGCCAATCTATTTTTTCTTGATTCAGGCCACTTTCGTCATATAGCGTGCCTTGCGAGTCAGAAACGGTAACTACTTTAGCACCTAGCATACAAGCTTTCTCTGCGGCATGTAGAGAGACGTTACCGGCACCCGAGACTAGCACTACTTTGCCCTCGATGCTCTCGTTCTGATCTTTTAGCATGTTTTCTAAGAAGTATACTGCGCCATAGCCAGTAGCTTCTGTACGCATGAGACTACCACCGTAACCTACGCCTTTACCGGTCAATACACCGCTATACTCATGCGTTAAGTTCTTATACATGGCATACATATAGCTGACTTCTCGGCCACCGACACCGATATCACCGGCTGGCACGTCCATATCTTTACTGATGTAATGATGGAGCTCACGCATAAAGGCATAACAAAAACGGCGAATTTCGCTCTCTGATTTACCTTTAGGATCAAAATCAGAGCCGCCTTTACCACCACCAATCGGTAAACCGGTTAAGGCGTTTTTGAAGATTTGCTCAAATCCTAAGAATTTCAATACCGATTGGTTAACGGTCGGATGGAAGCGCAAACCGCCTTTATAAGGCCCTAAAGCATTACAGAACTGTACACGCCAACCACGGTTAACTTGTACTTCCCCCTTGTCGTTTTCCCAGTTGACGCGAAAGGCAATTACACGATCAGGCTCTACCAAACGCTCAAATATTTTCAGTTCTTCATATTCAGGATGGGCGTCATATAAAGGAGCAATAGTGAGAGCGACCTCTTTGACCGCTTGTACAAATTCAGGCTGATGGGCGTAACGTTCTTCAATTTTCTTGATGGCTTGACTGATACTCATGTAGCTTCCTTAAGGTAAAGAGGGTGATCATGTAAATTACAACAGTAAAACTTTACGGACGTTTGCAGGGTATAAATAACGCCCAAAAAAACAATATTACTTATATGTGATATCTATATATCATTTTTTGACCGTATAAGTCTAGTAAATAAGACCATCATCAGAAGTTATAATAGCTCTTGACGAGGATTGTTTTATAGATATGGACTGATGATATTGGCATAAAGCCAGTAGCTATGCGCTTAAGATAACAGCAATAAGCTGTGTTTGAGATAGAGTCAGTCGATTTATAATCTCATGACCATAATTAAATTCAATCTAATAATTAATACCTTCTATTTTATCTAATTATTGGTAATAACACTACAATGGACTATTGCTTACTAATATAACCGTATAAAGGCATCAGCGGTCATTAAATAAGATAAACGGTAAAAAAGCACTAAATAATAGAGCTTCTATAGCTATCCCCTATATCAATAGTAACAGTAAGGCTTTATAATACTAGGCCTAATTTTGAAGAGTTTGACTATCATTCACTCTTTATTCTATCACTAATAATAGAGAAAAAAGCTATGCGTACAGACTCATTCCAACAGATATTGGAAGACCTTAATAGTTCATCAGCAGATGTAGAAGCATCGGCGCTAATATCTAATGATGGTCTAATGATTGCCTCAGCACTACCTACTGGTGTTGACGAAGATCGTGTTGGCGCAATGTCAGCAGCGTTATTATCATTAGGTGACCGTGCTGGGCGAGAATTGGCACGGGGTAGCATCGATCGCATTATGATTCAGGGCGAAAAAGGTTATGTGATTATGACTTCATCTGGTGATGAGGCAGTACTTACTATTATGGCAAAACCTAATGCCAAACTGGGTTTAATATTCTTAGACATCAAACGTGCCTCAGAAGCGCTTGCCAAGCTTATCTAGCCCTATGCATGGTGCCATTTTAAAGTGCGATTCTTCAAATATCTTGGCATAAACCAATGCAAACTGGTAGGTATTGAAATAGTGCTCACCGGCACCTATGAGCAAAATAAGCTTAACCGCTGTTATTAGTATAGTAATAATAGTGCACCATGATTTTCATTATTATAACGCTAAAGTTTTTTTGATAATAATTACAATGATAAATAAAGGAGATTGCTATGGGTATTCCCCTCCCTGACGCCAATAAGCCCGATACGCCCGCTGACCCCATCACTATGACTTATCATGATGGCGCTTCACGTATTATCTATGATACGGGAATTGAGAGACCTTACCCTGATGGCAAGCTTATTGTCTCGCGTACCGATTTAGAGGGAACCATCACCCATGTCAATGATGCCTTTGTTGAAATCAGTGGTTACGATATTGATGAGCTAATTGGCAAACCGCATTACATTTTGCGTCATCCTGATATGCCAAAAGCGGCCTATAAAGATTTATGGAATACTGCTGAGGCTGGGCAAAAATGGCATGGCTATGTCAAAAACTTATGCAAAGATGGTAGCCATTATTGGGTCTATGCCACTGTTGTACCCAATGTTCGACGTGGTAAAACGGTCGGTTATACCTCTGTACGCCGTAAGCCGTCACGTAGTAAAATCGAAGCAGCCACGGTTCAGTACGCGCAAATGAAACAGCAAGAGGAAGGTTAAATCATGACGACACACAATATGTTAATCGCCCCTGACTTTTCGCCTGAGCGTTTTGCAGGTTGGCATATGCTTAATATTTTGATTCAAAAACGCGCCAATATGAATATGCATCTAAACATGCCAGCAGCCCACGCTGAGCAAGAAGCTATACTCGCTGAAGGTGACATTCAAGTTATTTATGCTAACCCATTTGATGCCGCCACCCTCATTCGTGAGCAAGGCTATCGCGCTGTGGCGCGTCCGATTGGCAAGTCAAATGAGATGGTTATTGCTGCGGCAGCCAATAGTGAAATCACTAGTCTAGACCATATAACTGCTGGCGCAAAAGTAGCCATGGCTAATAACCGCGATGTCAAATTGATCGGTCTAAGGTTATTGGAAGCTGTCGATATAGAAGAGGCAGATCTGAGCTGGGATATCACTGAAACTTATCAAGCAGCCGCGCGTAAAGTCATCAAAGGCGAGGCGCAAGTGGGTTTCTTCTTAGCCGAGATCTTTCATAGTCTCTCACGCCTAACTAAGACTCAGCTCTCGGTACTGATTGAGAGCGACTTAGCCGATATCAGCCATGTCTTACTCATCAAAGAAGAATTCTCTGATAGTGAAATCTTGATGGAAGCTATCTTAAATCTACATCACGATGAGGATGGCAAAGAGGTATTAACGGAACTGGGTATGCCCCAAGGTTTTGAGGCTATGAGTGAAGAAGACGGTGAGTTTATGATAGATCTAATGGAAACTTTACTTGATTAGCTCTATTGATATTAACCCTGTTGTTATTAACTCTATTGATTACTATTTTAGGATAAGGTTATGAGTGATCGCAGCTTTGATCCCATGCAAGAGATGACAGCCCGTCATGACTTTCGCTTTTATTCGCGTAAGATATTTTCAGCGCCCAACAATCGCTATTATCATGAGCAGCGTATTAACGCCGCCTTGCTACTTAAGGAAAAAGAGCCGTTACAAGGCGCAGTAGCGGACTTCTTTTATGGTTGTTGGTACGACATTCCTTATGATATTGAGGACATCTTTATCCTTATTCAGAATCGCTTGCATCCGCAGATAGAGCGCGCTTTTCGCAATTGTATTAACAAGATTGATTACATCAAGCATAGCAGCGAGTTTGCGACCCGTTGGAGCGTTCTTATTACGCCCTCGCTCAACGTCGATACTCACCGTTTACGCATTAGTAGTGATGATGCCAAAGAAATCGCCAAAAACATCACCACCGAGCTGATGAGTGCTCGTGATGAGCAGGACTGGAGTACTATTGAACAACTAGAGAACGAGTTCTTTGCTCATTGTTTAGCTTGTAACGATCGTCTGGCCTTTTCTATTGTTTGGTTTCGTTTAGGCAAGAGCGACTGGCAGTTTGATCAGCGCTGGCGTAGCTGTCAAGAGCGATTGGAACAAACTCAAGCACAATTAGAAGCGTAGCCGTTATCTTAATAGCTTTGATGAAGATAATGCAAATAGGGGTAGCATGACTAAAAACAGCGGTAACACCCTAAACTCTATAAGGTCACTTTATGTCCATTTTTGCTAATCCTGAAAAAACCTATATCACTCTCACTCCTGCTGGCGTCTTTGAGTCGTTCTCACAGCCTCAGCCCACTACCATGCAACTAGCCCTACAGGCACTGTTATCGCACCGCGAGACTATGCTAATTGCCGACTGGCTGAAAGAATACCCTGAGCTATGGCTTGAAGGTTTCATTGAGCAAGGCTTTATCGAAAAGTTATCCACTTTTCTACCCGCACCCAATCTACCACTAGATCAGTTCTTGCCTTATGTAGTCGCAAGTCTTTCGGGTAAGCGCCGTGCCGCTATTGCTTCAGATGAAGGGTTTTGTTTGGCACGGATTGGCTATAGTCAAGAAGAAGCGGATATGCTGAGTGTGGCAGCAGCAGACTTTTCCGGCTTTATGCTGCGTCAACAGCAGCGCGGTTGGTCACTAGATAGTCGCGCTATCTCGTTCTTTCAGCAAGTCGATTTATTAATTCCTGAGACCAGCTTTGTGTTCTTATGGATTGATAATGACGGTTACGCCATAATCATCGATGGTGAGCCACTGACTAACAATCGTGCTTTTGTTGAGCTGATCTGGGGCCTTAAAACTTCTGGGTTGAGATTTTCAAGCTGACCTACTATTTAAGCTAATCTACTAAAGGCTTGTTATCAAAGTAATAATAAGCCTGAATTTATCCTGGTATTTATTAATACAACTCTAGCACTCTAGCAATAATAAGCTCCTGCGAAATAACAGCATTCCCCCTACCAATACGGCATACTAGTAATAATAGCATTTGTTTGTTTTTTTGTATCTATCGGTCTGTGCTTAACGGATAGTTATTTTATGCAAAGCTACAGCTGTCTCATATAATTCGTTATTACACTAGTATTACCACCGTTTAGATAATGGCAACCTCTGCCAACCCTTGCATTTTTGCTCATTTTTTAGGAAAGTTTATGACTTCGCTTACTTCTGTGCGCGTGCGTTATCAAACGATTGAAATTGGCAACACCGACATTCATTTGTGTACCCTCCGCGACAATCAACAATTCAGTGACCCTAACGACGAAGCCCTTAATTTAGGCATTTGCTCAGCTTCTTGGCCGCTATTTGGGGTGATATGGCCGTCAAGTTTAGTATTGGCCAACCACATGCTAGATTATGATATTGCGGGCAAGCGTATTTTAGAGGTGGGCTGCGGCATGGCACTATCCAGCTTACTACTCAATCATCGGCATGCGGACATTA
>CBETCF010000089.1:0-8525 GCA_965534785.1 uncultured Psychrobacter sp. | reverse complement strand
TATCTAAAGGCCGCATCTTAGAAGAGACCATGCCGTTATTACAAGCGGCTGGGGTAGACTTATTAGAAGATCCTAGTGCCTCGCGCAAGCTAATCTTTCCGACGACTAATCCAAACGTACGGGTATTGATTTTGCGCGCCAGCGACGTACCTACTTATGTAGAACACGGTGCTGCTGATTTTGGGGTGGCGGGTAAAGATGTGCTGCTTGAACATGGTGCCAATCACCTTTATGAGCTATTGGATCTACAGATAGCCCAGTGTAAGTTGATGACTGCTGGCGTAAAAGGGGCTACGTTACCCAATCGCCGTTTGCGCATCGCTACTAAGTACGTTAATGTTGCTCGCGCTTATTTTGCCAGTCAAGGTCAGCAAGTTGATGTCATCAAGCTTTACGGCTCAATGGAGTTAGCACCGCTAGTGGGACTTGGTGATTTAATCGTTGACGTGGTCGACACCGGTAACACTTTGATTGCCAATGGTCTTGAGCCACGCGATCATATATGCGACGTATCCTCACGCCTTATTGTCAATCAAGTCAGTTATAAACGCAAATTTGCGCTACTTGAACCTATCTTGAACAGCTTTAAAGACAGTATTGCTGCTGCTTGTTGATTTAATATCTTTTATATATTTATAATGCCAAACCTTACTATTTAGCAGTCTCAACCAGTTTAGCGCCCCAGTTTACATAGTGCGTGCTACACTGGTTTTATTATGTTTATTCTCTATACTTTAAAAGTAACTATATAACTTCAATAACAAGTTTCGACCTAGTTTTAATAAAAAAGCTCTGATAGTAAATGATAATATATGACTTTATGCCGTTATTTAGAGTCAGTTATTATCTTAACGAGCGACTGACTATTAGCTCAACTATAGGATTCGGTTATGCGCCAATTGACTACCCAAGATAGTGATTTTGAGCAGCAGCTTTCTACCCTGCTAGCTTTTGAGACCGTTAACGACGCCACTTTGCTAAACACCGTTGACGATATTATCGCGCAGGTGCGTGCTGATGGTGATCACGCGGTATTGGCATTGACTCAAAAATTCGATCAGCATCCTGCAACATCAATGGCTGAGCTTGAGTTATCACAAGAGTCTTTGGTTAAAGCCTTTACTAATCTTGATACTAAAGTAAAAGAAGCGTTGAATACCGCCGCAACGCGAATCAAGACTTTTCATGAGCGCCAAGTACAAGAAACTTGGGAATACACTGATGACTTAGGCAACCGTTTGGGTCAAAAAGTCACTCCATTAGATCGAGTGGGCATTTATGTCCCCGGTGGCTTAGCTTCCTATCCTTCTTCGGTTTTGATGAACGCTATTCCAGCAAAAGTTGCTGGTGTCAAAGAAATCATCATGGTGGTACCGGCGCCAAATGGCGTGCTTAATCCACTGGTATTAGCAGCGGCACACTTAGCAGAAGTTGATCGGGTCTTTACCATTGGCGGGGCGCAAGCGGTAGCGGCGTTGGCTTATGGCACGGCTACTATCCCAGCAGTAGATAAAATTACGGGCCCAGGGAATAAATACGTAGCGGCTGCTAAGCGCGCGGTATTCGGTCAAGTCGGCATCGATATGATTGCCGGTCCCTCTGAAGTATTGGTTTATGCTGAAGGTGAAAAGGCTGATCGTGCCGATTGGCTAGCGATGGATCTATTATCACAGGCCGAGCATGACCGTATTGCACAGGCTATCTTTGTCACTACTAGCAGTGAGCAATTAGCTGAGGTAGCTGCTGAGATCGACAAAGCTTTAACACAACTGCCCAAAGCGGATATCGCTCGTGATTCTCTACAGAACCGTGGCGCTTTGATACTGGTAAAAGATAGAAGCGAGGGCATGGCGCTTATTAATCGTATTGCGCCTGAGCATTTAGAATTATCTGTCGATAATCCGGATGCGCTGCTTGATGATATCCGTCATGCTGGAGCGATATTTATGGGTCGTCATACGCCAGAAGCCATTGGTGACTACTGTGCAGGGCCTAATCACGTGCTACCTACTTCAGGCACGGCAAGGTTCTCATCGCCACTTGGCGTTTATGACTTCCAAAAGAAATCCTCTATTATTTATTGCACCGAAGCCGGTAGTAAGCCTTTAGCTGAGACAGCTGATATCCTAGCTCAGCGCGAGGATTTAGAAGCACATGCGCTTTCAGCTCGCTATCGCTATCAATAATAAAGTAATCAAAAGTAGGATTATAAAACAGCCAAGATATAGACGCATTAGCAAATATTAAAAACCCTTTATGGATAATAAATAGTCATCATGGTGAGACGCTAACCGTTTTAACTTGTTTATTAATTGAGTTTTTTGACGCCCTATTACGGTATTCGTAATAGGGCAGTTATGGCCGGGTAATTTTAGGATAATTTATGAGCGAATTAAAAATAGACGATAGACTTTGGTCCACTAAAGCACGTAATTTATCACCTTATGTCCCAGGTGAGCAGCCACAACATGATAACTTGTGCAAGCTCAATACCAACGAAAATCCTTTTCCCCCTTCGCCAAAAGTAGCTGAAGCGGTTAGTCTGCTGCTCGAAAAGCAAGCGGATGAGTTGCGTTTATATCCTGCTCCTGAATCTGATGATTTGCGCGCTGCTTTGGCCAAGATTCATAACCTCGATAGCAATCAAGTTTTCGTCGGTAACGGCTCTGATGAAGTGCTAGCCTTAATATTTGCTAGCTTCTTTATGAAAGAGCGCCCCATATTAGCGCCTGATATCAGCTATAGTTTTTATCCCGTCTATGCTCAAACCTTTGGTATTGAGCTAGTGAAGATTGCGTTAGAGGCAGATTTCAGTATCGATCCTGACGCCTACCGTCAGCCTTGTAGCGGCATCATCATTGCCAATCCTAATGCGCCAACGGGTTTATTACTATCACTCGCGGATATTCGTAAACTAGCTAGCGAACATCCTAATGCTGCTGTGGTTATAGATGAAGCGTATATCGATTTCGCCCAAGGTGAGGGAGCAGAATCGGTTTCAGCGATTAGTCTAATTAACGAGCTAGATAACTTACTCGTGACTCAAACCTTTTCAAAGTCACGCTCTTTAGCGGGCTTGCGAGTAGGGATGGCTTTTGGTAATGCCTCGTTGATAGAAGCCTTGACGCGTATGAAAAATAGCTTCAATAGCTATCCGCTGGATAAGTTAGCGCAAGCGGGAGCCACAGCTAGCGTCTTGGATACTGAGTACTTTGAAGAGACTTGTCAGCAAGTTATTGATCTACGCGAATCATTGATTGCCGAATTGACCGCCTTGGATTTTGAAGTGCTGCCATCACAAGCTAATTTTGTGTTTGCGCGTCCTCAAAATGGTAATGCTAGTGGAGTCGCTAGCGCGTTACGCGAGCAAGGTATCATTGTTAGACACTTTAATACGCCGCGTATTCAGGAGTATCTGCGTATTACAGTGGGAACAGCCGAACAGCATCAGCGTTTGATTACCGCGCTAAAAGAGCTAACTAATTAGCTTAAACTTAGTCTGTAGCTAACACTCGGGTGCTAGTTAGGACTCAGTTTTCAGCTATCACAATAAACCTCTACTAGGAATCTGCTTGTGCCAACACCGCTAGCAGATTTCCAACCTTATCGAGACATTCTTGATACTCGCTTTCGCATTCTGAGGCGACGGTTATACCACCACCTGCCCATAAGCTGACTTGTTTATGGCCATCTGCCGAATTTGTAGCTTGTAAGCTGCGAATCAGTACGTTCCATTGACCACTGCCATCGAAATTCATATAGCCCATAGTGCCACAATAAGCTCCACGTGCTGCTATCTCTAACTCTGCGATAATCTCGACAGCCCGTTTTTTTGGGGTACCAGTAATAGAACCTGCTGGCAAGCTACCAAACAATACGCTTAAAGGATGAGCATCTACTTTTAATTCAGCAGTAATGGTGCTGACCATATGATGCACATTACTGAAACTTTCTATAGCAAATAGCTGCGGTACTTTTACGCTACCGGTTTGCGCATATTTACCTAAATCATTACGTAATAAATCGACAATCATTACGTTCTCAGAGCGATCCTTATCACTTTTAACTAATTGTTGTTTATAGGCTTCGTCTGCTGCATTCGTTAAGCCGCGCGGCATAGTGCCTTTTATGGGCTTAGTAGTAATGTAATGGCTATTATTCTCAGCGTCCTTAGTGAAAGTAAAAAACAACTCTGGTGAGCAACTTAATAATTCAAAATCTAAGGTATTGTGCTTATCGATACTGTCAGCACCAACACTCAAGTAGCCAGCAAAGGGCGCTTGCGTATTACGCTGTAAGTTAGGGAGATAATCTATCAAGTTAAGAGCTTCTGAGGGCTTGTCTGTAGGATTAACCAAAGCTGTTAATTGACCCTGCCAAGCTTGGGTTAGATTAATTTGATAGCAATCGCCTTGCTGTAGATAGCGTTGAGTTTGGGCAAAAGCGTGTTGATAGTCATTTTTAGACCATTGAGACTCTAACACTAAGGGACTTAGTGGTGTAGGCTGATTATTTGCAGCTAATTTATTATCCAGTACCTCTAAATAGCCAATAAGACGGGCTATCGCTGCGTCCCTATCAGCTATTCTTGCTGAAAGACCAGCATCTTTTATAGTTAATTGCCATGATGTTTGCTGATTATTATCATCGCTATCAACAGCAATAGGCGTCAAATAAACATCATAATGACCCAATACTGCAAGAGGCTGTTTAGCGGCTTGAATGTCTGCAGCTGGGCTTAGCTGTTCAGCAGCAATATCATAACCTATGAATCCAATTAAGCCATGAGAATAATAAGGCTGATTAGGGTTTTTTTCCGTTAGTTCTGATAAGTGGTCATTTCCATGACCCTTGCTTTCAAAATCCTTGTTTTCAAAGTCCCGACTATAAGTGATGAGCTGTTGTTGCCAAGCCTCATAGCTCATTGTCTCACTAGTAGTGGCTTTACTAGTATCGCGATAACTCTGCGTCACTTCATAGCTTGATGGAGAGTTAGCAGTAGCATAAACCTGCCAGCTAACTTTAGGTAACAGCGCAATAATTGGCTTGCCATCATTGTTTAACCAAGCCAATTGCCAGTTTGCCTCAGGGTTTTGCGTGAGCAGATGCTGCTGTAATAAAGGCAATAACTCTGCTGCGGATAAATGACCAAAACGCCAGCTATGACATTGCATAGCTGGCGTCTCATTAATAGGAAGATTTATATTACTCATAGGTTAAGCAGTGAACTCTTTGATAATTAAAGTAGCGTTAGTACCGCCAAAGCCAAAACTATTACTCATTAGTGTTTTAAGCTTAGTTTCGCGCATTTGCGTGACAATATCGAAACCAGCTGCTTCTTCATCTAAATTCTCAATGTTAATACTTGGCGCGATAAAGCCTTCTTGTAGCATTAATAGGCAATAGATAAGCTCTTGCGCACCGACTGCTCCTAAGCTATGACCGGTCATAGATTTAGTCGAGCTGATCGGCGGTACTTTGCTAGCTTCACCACCGAACACTTTGGCAATGGCTTTTAGCTCAGTGACATCGCCTAGTGGCGTGCTAGTACCGTGACTATTAATATAGTCTACGCTCTCTAGACCAGCCTCTGCTAGTGCTTGTTGCATACAGCGTACCGCGCCTTCACCACTTGGTGCCACCATCTCTGCACCATCAGAGCTAGCCCCATATCCGACAATTTCAGCGAGGATATTAGCGCCACGTGCTTGAGCGTGCTCAAGGCTTTCAACTACTACCATCGCCCCACCAGCAGCAATGACAAAACCATCACGGTCTTTATCATAAGCACGAGATGCGAGCTTTGGCGTGTCATTATACTGAGTGCTGACTGCACCCATCGCATCAAACATACAAGACTGTGTCCAGTGCTCAGACTCACTACCACCAGCCAGTACCACGTCCGCTTTGCCTAATTGAATAAGTTCAGCCGCATGCCCTATGCAATGAGTTGAGGTGGCACACGCTGAGGCAAGAGAGTAAGAAACGCCCTGTATTTTTAGACCCGTAGCTAGTGCCGCTGATACTGAGCTCCCCATAGTTTTAGGGACCGCCATCGCTCCGACACCGCGCAAACCTTTTTCGCGCATAGCATCTACCGCATTGACTATGTTTTCACTGGAAGCGCCGCCGGAGCTTGCAACCAGTGCCACGCGTGGATTACTATTGATAGTCTCAAGAGATAATCCTGATTGCTCGATAGCATCTAAAGCGCTGACATAAGCGTAAAGACTGGCATCGCTAAAAAAACGTTTTAACTTACGATCGATAGCTGAAGTATCTAGTTGTGTTTTATCAATACTGCCACTTACGTGTGACTTAAAACCATGCTCGGCATATGACTCGTTAAAGGTGATACCAGATAGACCTTCTTTAAGAGACTTAGTAACGCTAGCCAAATCATGACCGATGCAAGAGACAATCCCAGCTCCTGTAATAACTACTCGGCGCATATTATATTCCTTGTAATAGCTGTGTTTTAAACGCTGTTTGGATGCTTTGTTGACCGCTTTAGCGAAAGCACTCCCTATAAAGTAGCTTAAATTATATCTATAAGCTAACAGAAATATGCGACTATCAACGGTAGTTTGCTGCGCAGGGGAATGATAATCCACATGTCAGCTAAAGCATTAGGTCAAGTAGTGCTAATGATACCTTAGTTCTCGCTATAATAATGCATAAGCTATGCAATATCTTTTACTGACTGACAAGTTTGACTAAAATATGTGCGGTAGCTAAAAGTTAAACTATAGAGTCATTTTATCAAAAAACCATGCTATTTAGATAAAAACGGCTAGCTTAAGATACAAATTTTATGTTGCCAATAACATTGTTCACACTGACAGTAGCCATTTAAATTGGCTACTCTAATAAGCGAAAATCTAATAAAAACTAAACTCTAGTTATCATCACTGTCAACTTAAGGATATAAACATGGCAAAGCGTAACACTCTCTCTAAAGGTATTAGCACTATTGGTCATTTTAGCCGTAACAATCTTGAGCGTATAGGGGCTTTTATTGACAGTACCAACGCTAAAACAGGTAAGCCTCGTCAATACAAGGCAGTAAATTTAGGCGATGAGGATTATCAGCAAGATTTATTTCGTGAGCAAACCTTAAAGGCGACTCAGCAGTTATTAGGAAACCGTTTTGCGACTTATGGTAAATATGCCAAAAAAGTAGTGCCTAATAGTATTTTCCAGTCCACAGTTGATGGGGCATTTGCGCAAGTGGCTAATCTTGCCTCAACTTGGAGCAAATTAGATCTGCCTAATGAACATCGTTTTGCCGACGTTGCAAGTTTAGATGAAGAACAGCGTTACGCCTTGGCTACCGACATCGCTAACCAAAACCGTGCTTTAGCGACTTTAGGCGGAATTACTGGTTTAGCGGGCTTACCAGGACTGTTAGCGGATACTTTATGGTTATTGTTAGTATCATTACGTACTGTTTACCAAATAGCGGCGGCCTACGATAAGCCATTAACGGGTAAACAAGGCGTCAAAATGGCGTATGAGCTCCTCGCTAATGCTGATTTAAGTAAAATGCAGGAAAAGCAAGCTTTATTAGCGGGTATTGGTGTAGGTAAAGGTTTGCTCGATAACGCCCAAAGCCGTGGTCTACATAGTGAGCTGAAGAATTTAGGTCTAAAAAATAAGAACGTCAATTTTTACGCCGAACAAGTGGATAGTATTGCCGGTCAAGTAGGTATCGACTTGGATCAAATCAACTTATCTTGGTTGCGCCGTTTGTTGCCAGCAACGGCTGTGGTAGTTGGTATGCGTTATAACAGCGCGTTAATTGATGAAGTGATTGGCGTAGCAAGAGCTACTTTTGGCCCTGAGCCCAAGCTTGCTAATAATAAAGCTATTACTGACGACAGTGCTAGCGAAGCTGCCGTTAAACCAGCTGATAATGAGCAGGATAGTAGCGATGCTGACAATAAAGCTAGCAAAAAAGAAGCTAGCAAAGAAAGCGCTAAAGAGACTGATAAAGAAAGTAATGACGCAAGTAAAACTGATAAAGACTCAGATCAAGCAGATAATAAAGACAAAAGTACAGACAATAGTAAAGACAACAAACAACAGCAGAGCAAAGACAAGCAAAAAGCTGAAGTTAAAAAGTAGCTTATTATAATATTTAAACTATTAAAGATTTGGTTTAAACGAGTGATACTGGAGTAGAGCTGCTATTTATTAACAGTTCTATACTTTCTTAGAGCTAAAAATCGTTTAGCAACGAATAACTCTTGAAAAATGCCACAGTATCACCATTTAGAGATAATAAGCTTTAAGCACATCGAAGAATAGTTGTAAAGTAGAATTGCTGATAAGTAGTTGAAATAGCAGCAACATATCTTTATAATATACTGTCCTAAAAATGGGTACTGCAAATATTCACGATTGTAGTGAAATCATCTGCAGATTAGCCCATTTTTTTGTTTTATACCAAACGGGAGAAGGATGCCTCATGGCAACAACTAACCAATTGATTCGTAAGGGTCGCAAAACCATCAAGGAAAAGT
>CBETCF010000088.1:0-8724 GCA_965534785.1 uncultured Psychrobacter sp. | reverse complement strand
CTTGCTTTATATATCCATATTCCTTGGTGTGTGAAGAAGTGCCCTTACTGTGATTTTAACTCGCATGAGTTACCAGAGCATAGCTCTATAACTATGTATGACGATTATGTCGACGCTCTGCTTGCTGATGCCCAATCACAGCAGCCTTTAGCACAAGAGCGTAAGCTGGTTTCAATCTTTATCGGTGGTGGCACGCCATCGTTACTGCCGATTCCTCAGTATCAGCGTCTTTTTAAAGGGTTGCGTCAGTGCTTTGATTTTGCCGCCGAGATTGAAGTCACCATGGAAGCCAATCCAGGCACGCTTGAGCACGCGCCTTTTGCAGAGTATCTACAGGTAGGTATTAACCGTTTGTCTATCGGGGTGCAAAGCTTCGCGGCTGATAAACTCGAAACTCTTGGACGTATTCATGATCCCGAGCAAGCGATAAGTGCTATTAAGGCGGCGCGTGAAGCTGGCTTTGCCAGAGTGAATGTCGATCTCATGCATGGTCTGCCGCAGCAAAGTCTCGTTGAGGCGCTACATGATATTCAACTGGCGCATGATACTGGCGCTACTCATATCTCTTGGTATCAGCTAACTATTGAGCCCAATACTGTGTTTTATCGGGATCAGCCTATTTTACCTGATGAAGATAATTTGGCTGATATCGAAGAGGCAGGGCAGGCTCTGCTACAAAGTTTGGGTTACCAAAATTATGAAGTGTCGGCATGGGTAGGCAGGCTTGACGAGCCTTGCCGCCACAATGTTAATTACTGGCAATTTGGTGATTATTTAGCAATTGGCGCTGGTGCTCATGGCAAGGTTAGTATTGATGCCACTAAGCTTGTTAAACAAGATGTTGAAAGATTAAAGGAAGCATCATTGATAGAGTCAGGTATTTATCGTTTTAGTAAGTCCCGTCTACCCAAAGACTATGTAGATTACAAAGGTTTAAAAGACAATGATTCTAAGCGCTTTATTGCCCCCAAAATGGTAGGTTGGCGGCCGATTGCTAATGATGAGATGGTCAGCGAATTTATGCTCAATGCGCTAAGGTTGCATGACGGGGTAACTTGGCAGTTATTTGAATCGCGCACCGGATTGAGTTATGACACTATTGCTGAACAAGTTGGGCAACTGATTACGCAAGGCTTGCTGGTAGATAGCAAAGATAAACTACAACCTACTAAATTAGGTCAGCGTTATTTAAATCAAATATTGCGAGAGTTTCTTTAAATAATAAGTTAATGCAAATAAAAAGGATTTATCAAATAAATGATAAATCCTTTTTATACAAACATCTAAAAATAAAGATTAGATTTTGTTTTGTACTTCTTGAGCTGTACCTGTTACAGCACCGCCAGCACTTGAAACGTCTTGACCTAGACCTTTAAAAGTATTGCAACCAGTTAATACGAACATAGCTGTTAAAGATGCGATGATTACTTTTTTCATAATAATTTCCTCAAAATGGATGGGTTATTCAAAAATTTTTAAATGGTTTCTAATATCAATATGATTGAAATTAAATAATAGCTACTATTGATTAACAGTACTTTTAAAACCATCTATCAAAACTAGGGTAAACAACTGTTAACTTAGTACCAGTTATCAATATCGCCCTGCTATCTGATAGAGCCATCATAGTAAAAGTTAAAATATATGCAAAGTATCAAAGTGTAATTATTAGCCATAAACTGTAACTTTTGATTACGAGTGAGTTAAATGTCCTTACATCAGCGTTAGTTGGGAACAGACTATTTTTTGCTTTAACTATTTATACAGCCTCATCAAAGACCTAAATAAACTATAGAACTACTATTTTTATGGAAATCCTATGACCATTCATATCGTACTGGTAGCGCCAAAAATGCCGAGCAATACTGGTAATATCATTCGTCTATGTGCTAATAGTGGCGCGCAATTACACTTAGTCAAGCCTTTAGGTTTTGAGCTTGAAGATAAAAAATTACGCCGTGCAGGCCTCGATTACCATGAGTATGCGCATCTGCAAGTGCATGAAGATTGGGCAGCGGCTAAGCAAGCATTAAGCGCTGCTGACTGTCGTATCATCACGGCTTTGACCACTAAACTCAGCCGGCCATTATATGATTATGATTTTAGCAATAGCAATACGAAAGAAAATAGCCATAAAGAAGGTAATGCAAATTTAGCTAACGTAGCGCTAGTATTTGGCTCAGAAACTTCGGGTTTAGCGGATAATATCCGTGAAGACATCGGAGCTGATAATTGGCTCAGATTGCCAATGCTGCCGGACTCGCGCAGCCTAAATCTAGCCAATAGTGTAGCGATATGTCTATATGAGGTATGGCGTCAGCAAGGGTTCCAAGGTGACACTGGCCAAAGTATCGGTTATGAGACTCTGAGTGTTTATGATCCGAAAGAATAACAAGTGAGATAACAGAAATCACTGCTTGCCTTGTTCATAGCTCATATTTTTTATAAGCAATTAGGTGGTTTTGGTAAACCCGCCAGCCGGTTGACATGGCGTGCGACTAGCCCTGTACTAAATAACTGCTGCAACTTTTGATTGCTGATATCGTGCTCAGGCAAGGTTTTTTGTAGCCATTTGATTAGGGGGCGGGTAGCCGGTGCGTGATTGAATTTATCAAAGAATACTCGCACTTGCTGTAATACTAGAAGATGCTCATCGGTCAATTCTACCGCTAAAGTGTCTGCTAGCTGCTGAGCGATAGTAGGCGTCCAAACACTATGGTCACAAAGGTGACCGTCTTGATCTAAAGAGATAGTAGCGTCCAAAATAATAGGTTCATTATTACTCATAAGCTAATCGTCACTACTTTATCAAATTGACTCTCTTGGGTAAGTTCAACCCATTGAGTATCGCTCAATATCTCATCAATTTTAGTTTCAAGATTGAGTTTTACAGCAGTATTATCGCCAAGCTGAGAGATGTCAGCTGCTAACGCATAAATAGCAGTTATCCCTACTATCTCTTTCTCATTTAAATAAGCCTTTAGCCAATCGATAAAAGCTACAGTGCTGCCTAATAATAAGAGACTGTCACCCCTGCGCCAAGTGAGGGCAAGCTGATCGGTACTGCGTCTAAGGTTGTCCATAGTGCTATGCAATTGATATAAAGTGGCCATAAAAGTATCCGCAACTAAAGCTTTATAAGTTAGCTCTATTAAAATAATTAAAGTTTCCAAATAAAAAAGTGTCAAATAAACAGTTAACGCTGAGATGAGCTTAAAAAGTCAAAATCTGCTCAAAATCATTAGCTTCAATCACTTCAGGAACTAGCGTTAATTGAGTAGCTAGATCATTAGGCAACATACCTGTCAGCCAACCACTATAGACATCGTCAGGTAACCAAGCGGCCGGCATGTCATATAATTCAAGCGATTGAATCATGCCATGTAAGCGCGATTTAGGCTGCATCAATAAGCCAAACACTGGCGCATCCAAATACAGCTGCACCTCATGACCGAAAGTCGCTAAAGTTAAGGCCAAGGCACAGCCTTCATAGCTTGCCATTTCAGTAGCCGTGCGCAATTGAATTAACAGTTTCATGACAAATCCTTAAAATGAGATTAGGCGGCTATTAGTTTGTAGCATCATAGCAAGCTCACTTAGTCCTACTAGCTCAAAACCACTAGCAAGGTTATCACCGCTCAACTGATGACGAGCGCTATTCTCATTATCACTGACACCGCGACTAAGCGCCGTGCTGACGCAAACGGGCAAGGTGATTTTATGTTGATTTGCTAGCGCCTGCCATTCCTGCGTTAAATCTTGCTGATCGGCTGATTGCCAACGTAAGCGGTTGGCTAGGTTAGCAGCATCGGCATAAAAAAATAGCTTTAAATCGGCCGTATTATATTTATTTTCGTTATCAGCTGCAGTATCTTTGTCAAACGAATGATCAGCATTTTTCTCTAGCAAAGCCTTGGCATAACGCAACGCTAGCGGCGCTAGTGGATGGCTTGGGTCTTTAGTAATTAGTAGTGTAGTGTTGGTAGTGGGTTGAGTAGGCATAAAGATCACGTCTTATGTTGTTTATTCAATTTTATAATAGCTTAAGTCTACCATTGTGGCACTTTTACTGGCATTTTCAAGCTTTGAGGCTTTTTGGTCTATGCTATTATAAAGCCGATATAGCTTAAAAGTATGAGACTCTTGCTTTAATATTAGCGTCTCTTGTTTTAAGTTTAGTACGGGCTGTATTAAGTGCTTCGCAAAAAACTATAAAAATAGCTATCGATCTCAGGAAACCTGTTTCCTCTAAGCGACAAGGAGTTTTTTTCTATGCTATCCGCGTCATCTGTTAAGCCTTCACAAATGTCATCGGCAACTCCCAATGCTATCAGCTATCAGCCTACTACTGAGCAGCTAGCAGCCTTAAAATTGGCTAGCGAGTTTGCCTATCAGATATGGGAGAGCCGGACGATATCTTGTCAGACTTTCTTGCGCAGCTATCCCCTAAATCAAACGCTAACGCGCCAGCAGATCGATGATTTGATTCAAGATTATACTTTAGACGACAATTATCAAACTGCGGATGAAGTTAAAGTGATGAGCGGCTTGCGGGCTCTACGTAATCTGCTAATGATGCGCTGGATTTGGCAAGATGCCCTGAAACTTATATCGCTTGAGCAGTTAACTGATGAGCTCTCTGAATTTGCCGATGGTTGCATCATGTTTGCTAAGGATTATACTTACCAGCAGCTCATTATCAAGTATGGCAAACCTACTTTCACTGACAAAAAGGGTAAGCTGAAGACCGATGATATGGCTATCATGGCAATGGGGAAGCTCGGCGCTCATGAGCTTAATTTGTCTAGTGATATCGATCTGGTGTTTGTCCATCAAGCACGTGGTATGACTGATGGTGATAAGACTAAAGGTACTCGTAGTATCGATAATAAGCGTTTTATGACGCGTTTAGGTCAAGGTATCATCAAGCTACTCGATAATAATACGGCTGATGGTTTTGTATTTCGCGTCGATATGCGACTACGTCCGTGGGGCGATGGTAGTGATTTGGCGATTCATCTATCAGCGTTGCAAAAGTACTTTGCCAATCATGGTCGCGCTTGGGAACGTTTTGCTTGGCTCAAAGCAAGAGTAGTAGGACAAGTAGATCCTGCTTTTTATGACCAACTACAAATGCTAATTAAGCCGTTCGTCTTCCGCTATTATGTTGACTATAGTGCCTTTGCCGCGCTGCGTGAGATGAAATCGCTGATTCAGAATCAAGTGGCTCAGCGTGAAGACTTGGATAATATTAAGCTTGGAGCGGGCGGTATTCGCGATATCGAATTTATCGTGCAAGCCTTTCAGCTCATTTATGGCGGTCGACATCCACAGCTACAGGTCAAATCTTGCTTGCAGGCTATGAGGGCTTTATGTGAGCTTGAGTATTTGGATCCTGATACCTATAAGCAATTGCAGGCGGCCTATCGGTTTTTACGTCGCCTTGAGCACGGTATTCAAGCCATCAATGATCAGCAAACTCAGCGGCTACCTCAAGATGATTATTGGCGACATAATTTAGCGATTACTCTAGGCTTTGAGGACTGGAAAGGACTACTGACGACGTTAAATAGCCATCGAGATAACGTCAATGTGCCGTTTGAGCGGATGGTAACCGAACGGCAAATGCCTACAAAGGATGACGCATTACCAGAGCCTGATAATCTTGATGAACAAATAGCCAAGCTTGATACCGTATTGAGCGAAGATAATCGAGCAAAGTTACAAGCTTTTTGGCAGTCTAAAATGATTGTCAATCTGAGTGGGGAAGCTCGCGAGCGTTTAGACAATGCCTATCCGGTCATCGTTCATGCTTTGCTTGCTCATCAAGAGCAGCAGAAATTGGCCAATACCGCTTTACCGCGATTGATTAATCTACTGGAAGCTATTTGCCGCCGTTCTATCTATCTAGTGATGATCGCTGAAAATCCCAATGCCACTGTTGAGCTGATTCCTATGCTCTCAGCTAGTCCTTGGATCGCTAATGAGCTGGCGCGTTATCCAGTGCTACTAGATACTTTTTTGCAGCAGCGTTATCGTCACTTGCCAGACAAGCCTGAGCTGCGAGATATATTGCGTCAGCGTTTGCTACGCGTCGAGCCTAGCGATGAAGAAGAGCTGCTAAGTGTGCTTAGATTATTCAAAAAGAATCAAGTATTAGCAGTAGCTGCCAGTGACGTGTTGGCGGAAAGACCGATTATGAAAGTCTCAGATTCACTGACTTACATTGCCGCTGTAGTATTAGAGGCAGCGCTTGAACGTGCTTTTGCAGAATTAGTCAAACGTTACGGTTATCCTATCGGCAAAGATGGTGACCCAGTAACAGAAGCGGATTGTGGCTTTGCTATTATCGGTTATGGCAAGCTTGGCGGCCTTGAGCTCTCTTATTCCTCTGATTTAGATCTAGTATTTTTGCATCAGATAAAAGAGCAGGGCATGACCACCGGTAGCAAGTCGGTTAGTGGCATGAAATTCGCTGCACGTTTAGCGCAAAAGCTAATGACTTATCTCAACACGCAAACCCGTGATGGCCGTGCGTATGAGATTGATATGCGTCTACGTCCCTCTGGTAATGCTGGGATGATGATTGTTTCCTGCTATGCGTTTGAGACTTATCAGCGTGACAAAGCTTGGGCTTGGGAGCATCAAGCCTTAGTGCGAGCACGAGCTATTTGTGGTGATAGGCGTGTGACCGCACGATTTGTTGATATTCGCCGCGAAGTGTTATCGCTACCACGTACCCTTGATGAGGTGCGCTTGGAGGTGACGCGAATGCGCTTAAAGATGCAGCGGCATTTGGGCAGTAGTCGCACTGCGCAGCGAGAAGGTAAATTCGATCTAAAGCAAGACGCTGGTGGTATCGTCGATATTGAATTTTTGGCACAATTTGCCGTATTGGCTTACGCGCATGACTATCCCACGCTGACCAAATGGAGCGACAATGTACGCATCTTTGAGGAGATGGCAAAGCTTGGCATTTGGGAAGAAGAGGTCTGTCAAGATTTGACCGATGCTTATTTGCGCATACGCGCTGCGACCCATCAACTGGCACTGGCTGAACAGTCTGTATCAGTAGACGAATCGCTGTGGCAAGAGACAAGAACGCTAGTACAAAATCAATGGCAACATCTGATGGGCGTAGTAGATGTAGGTGAAGACTAGATTCATGAATAAAAGCTATCTATAAGGAAAATAAAATAATTTATTTGGGACGGCTGCCAGTGATATAATCAGCCGCATTCACTTTATTAAAATCATAACTCAACAAAAAGTTAGACAATAGCGCTAACCTAAGGACTTTTGCATGAACATGGCTACACAAGACGGCAAACTTTGGATGAACGGCACCATGATTGATCAACCGGATGCCAAAGTTCATGTGCTTACTCATAGTATGCATTATGGTATAGCGGTATTTGAAGGGGTTCGCGCCTACCAAACTGCTGATAAGCGCACCGCTATCTTTCGTTTAAAAGATCATACTGAACGTCTTTTAGGCTCAGCGAAGATTTTTCAATTAGAAGTGCCTTTTGACCAAGCTACT
The DNA here is from genome assembly GCA_965534785.1 of uncultured Psychrobacter sp. GTDB lineage: Bacteria > Pseudomonadota > Gammaproteobacteria > Pseudomonadales > Moraxellaceae > Psychrobacter. The sequence continues at coordinate 1,181 of CBETCF010000088.1, read as the reverse complement.
CTTGAGCAAGCGCATAAAGATGTGGTCAAGCAAAACAAGCTAGCCGAGGCTTATATCCGTCCATTAATATGGGTTGGCGCTGAAAAACTGGGACTCTCTGCTCATACTAATAGCGTCAATGCTATGGTTGCCGCTTGGCATTGGGGCGCTTATCTTGGTGAAGAGGGCATCCAAAATGGCATTCGTGTCAAAACCTCTTCTTACACCCATCATCTGCCCAACGTCACTATGTGTAAGGCCAAAGCCGCTAGCAACTATCCAGTCTCTATTATGGCCAATCGCGAAGTCACCCGTAATGGTTATGACGAAGCGATATTAATGGACTCACAAGGCTATGTCTGCCAAGGTTCAGGTGAGAACTTATTCTTAGTCAAGAATGGCGAATTGCATACGCCAGATTTGGCAGGTGGGGCCTTAGACGGTATCACGCGTCGCACCATTATTCAGTTCGCCGAAGACTTAGGCATCAAAGTCACTGAACGCCGTATCACTCGCGATGAGTTCTACTTAGCGGATGAGATCTTTATGACGGGTACTGCTGCTGAGGTCACACCGATTCGTGAATATGATGACCGTACTATCGGTAATGGTGGCCGTGGTCCGTTGACTGAGAAATTGCAAACCTTGTACTTTGACGTGGTACATGGTCGTAATGAGCAGTATATGGATTGGTTGGATTTTATTGATTAATTAATACTTGCTCGTAAAAATAAATAAAGCCAAGACTCTTATGAGATCTTGGCTTTATTGGTTGCGGTAATAGTCGGTGCTCTGTTTGCGTGATTGCTATAAAAGTAGTGTTACTACTTCAAACTTCGTTTCAATAAAAGATATCACCTTTTTTTATTGCTTGTTTAAAAGTTGCGCCATTACTATCTTTGTCAGTCAATTTCAGATCTAAGCCCGCTATCGGCCATTCAATTGCCAAGCTCTCATCTTTCCATAAGATAGTGCGTTCACTATCTTTATCATAGTAGCTAGTAGTTTTATACAAAAATTGTGTGTCATCCTCGAGCGCCAAAAAACCATGGGCAAAGCCTGCTGGAATCCAAAGCTGTCGATGATTATCAGCGCTAAGCTCAACCCCTACCCATTGACCAAAAGTTGGTGAATGATGACGAATATCAACCGCCACATCCCAAGCGCGTCCTTGTACCACTCGTACTAACTTAGCCTGAGCA
>CBETCF010000087.1:0-8858 GCA_965534785.1 uncultured Psychrobacter sp. | reverse complement strand
GTCAAAGCGATGTTTTCAGACGTCAAATTCCAATCATAATGACGATTAAAGAAGCCGACCAACGCCTCGATAAACCCAGCATCGCCCTGCGGATTAGAATAATTCGCCATGCTAATAATAGCGCTACTATTGGCCTCACCCGTATCATTATCATTACCAAGTGCTTTATAAGTCTCTAAAAATAGCTCATTAACGGCATCAATTTTGGCAGGGTTACCACCGCCCAACATGTTGACTGGCTGATCGCTTTTTAGCGCATCGCCCAAGTCATCCATCAATTGCGAGATACCAGTGGGCTGGGTAAATTTTTGACCGAACTTTGAGAATTTCATAGAGTTACCATGCTATTTTGGAGGGTTTTATAAGGTGTTATTTAATCGATAAAGTGGGGGCTAGTATAACAAATGAGGGCTAGGTAATCCCCCCAATAAATAAGCAAAGCGCATGGCTGATATTGGTGTATGTGCTTATATATCGAATGAATCAAAAAACGCCCTCTACAGGAATAGAAGGCGATTGAGGTTTCAGAAAGACATATTTGTAGCTAATCCCGCTTTACGCTTGTAGTTGGTAAGCTGGCAATCTACTATTATCGATATTACATTGAGATTAACTGAGATAGCTATGTTAGCAACTGTTGTCAATAAGCCTTGGAATGTACCTTCTAGCTCTGTAAGTGAGGTTATTCTTATAAAAGATAACTGGAATGACTATGGTTTTTATACTACTTTTTCTTTAGTTATATTTGATGAACAGGGGTTAAAGCATGAAATGGGTCTCGTTCAAATAGCTTTTAAAGGACAAGAAGAAGCTCAACATACTTACTCTATAATCGACAAAGAGTTCACAAAGTTAGATAAAAAATATTTTTCCATAGGTGGAAGTGTTGATTATTATAGTAAATTTAACCAGCTTACAGAAAGTTTAAAAAATACTATATTAATTTCTCTTAGAGATATCGCATATAATATTGATATTATTAAAGATGTTGAAGGTGAAGCGGTGTTCGAGACATCTTTGTTGAGGAGTGTCAGTTTAACGACCATAAAAAATCAATATAATAGAATATTAAATGGTAACGCTCCGCTAACTGAGTTTAAATTTAAGTTTCTACGTAAAAATATGGATAGTTTTTCAGATATTGCTCTAAATTTTGAAGTTTATCCAGAGTCTAAGCCTAATACTAATATTCATGTGCTTATTGGCAGAAATGGTATAGGAAAAACTACTATATTGAATGGAATGATTGATGCTGTGATAGGAGTTCATAGTCCAAATTATAGGTTTGTTACTGAAGATTTTTATGTAGGAGAGATGGATATCTCTAAAGATTACTTTAGTAGAATGGTTTCAGTTTCATTTAGTGCGTTTGATCCTTTTAAACCTTATAAAGAACAGAATGATCCTACAAAAGGTACTCGTTATAGCTACATAGGCTTAAAGAGTAATGGCAAAAAAGAAGGTCTTAAAAATATTAATGAGTTGTATTTTGAATTTATTAAAGCACTCAAAGTATGTCTTCATTTGAAAAAAAATCGATGGTTAAGTGCAATTCAAACTTTAGAGTCTGACAGTAATTTTTCTGAAATGAATTTGAAAGAATTAGTTAATTATACAAAGGATGAACTTGAAGAAAAAGCATTAGAGAAAATTCAAATTATGAGTTCAGGTCACGCAATTGTACTAATCATTTTAACTCAGTTATTGGCTACCGTGGAAGAAAAAACTCTAGTACTGCTCGATGAACCTGAGAGTCATTTACACCCTCCATTATTATCAGCTTTTATAAGAACTCTATCGGACATACTAATTTATCATAATGGAGTGGCTATAATTGCTACGCACTCACCTGTTGTACTACAAGAAGTACCGAAGTCATGTGTATGGAAAATAATAAGAACAGGTAATGAGTCTATATGTTCTCGTCCTAATATTGAAACTTTTGGTGAGAATGTTGGCACTTTAACTAGAGATGTATTCGGCTTAGAGGTTGAAAAATCAGGTTTCTATAATTTACTAGCAGAGTCTGTATCGAATGGTGGAACTTATCAAAGTATTATTGATGATTACGAAAATCAACTTGGTCTAGAAGGTAGGTTGATTCTTAAGTCGTTACTGCGTTCGAAGGGTAGTGAGTAAAGAATGAAAAAACTTAGTATGAATTTCCCCTCTCATGTCGATGTGATTCAAGTTTGCTGTGACGGCATAATTAAAAACATAAACTTAAAGAAACGATTAGAAAATGCAAAAATTATTATGTCAAATTCATTCATTGACTATAATAATAAAGCTGTCCTACAAGAACTTTATTCCATTAAAGGCTATAGTAAAAGTAAAGATATTGATCCAACAGTCCTTTCAAACTTATTACATTCAGAGCTAACATACGTATATACAACCTTTTTTGCTAAACGAGGTAAGCCAGGGCGTCAGATATACGACAAAATTATGGTTAATGCTAAAGGCATATGCCCTTATTGCGGTATAAGCTCGCCTATTGAACTAGATCATTATTTACCTAAATCTAAATTTCCACAGTTTTCTATTCTACCTCTAAATTTGGTACCTTCCTGTGAACGTTGTAATAAGTATGGAAAAGGTACCAGTTTTGCTAAAAATAAAGGTGGTCAGATTTTACATCCATATTTAGATCATAATTTATATTATGATAATCGCTGGATGAGCGCAAATCTGGAAAATAATGGAGCTGATGATATAACTATAAATTACTATACTGACCCGCCAGATAGCTGGGATAGCGTTCATAAAGATAGAGTAAAGACTCATTTTTGCATATTCAATTTACAGCAAAGATATTCTACCTCGGCAGGAGAAGAGCTTAGTACCTTACTTCCCCAAATATACTCTATGAAGTGTAAAGGGTATGATACAGATGATGTGTGTGAAGTTTTATTAGACCCAGTAATTCAAGCACCTAGTATGTCAAAAAATCATTGGAAGAGAGTTATGTATATAGCGGTTAGAAACTATATTCAAGCTCAGCGAACTTTAGACGTATTTATCTGATAGGTTATTAATCCCGCAGCTCATTACCAAAAATAAAAGGCTAGACATTTAGTCTAGCTTTTTATGACTTTTGTCTTAAACCATCGCCCTGACCCGTGCCATAATCCCGCGACCAATCACCAATCTCACATAAATAATAGCGATAGCAAACAGTAGCGCGATTAATAACGCACCGCCAATGCCTAAGTTTACCCACGGCACGCTAAAGCGTAGATTGAACCATTGGGTAATGGCAAACCACGCGCCAACACTAGCGATAGTCATCGCAAACACCGCCGCACTAACGCCAAGTACGCCAATCTCTAAGATATTCAGCTTATATAAATCAGACTTTTGCATGCCTAATAATCGGAACGACGCGCTCTCTTGCATCCGATCTTGTGAAGTAGAGAGCAGCGAGCTAATCAACACCATGACGCCCGTCAGCAATGCTAGCAAGGTAAAGACATAGACCAAGCGGCTCATCTGCGTGACTAAGTCTTGGATTTGCTCTGCGATAGCCGTACCATCGATAGTGGTCACCGCTGGGAACTGGCGCACTAGCTGACCTTGTAGCTCTGGAATACTGGCTTCTGGCACATGGGCAGTAGCGAACTGGATTTGCGGCGCCGCAGATAAAACGTCTGGTTCAAACAAGAAATAAAAGAACGGATTTGGGCCACGCTCAAAGCGCGAGCGAATACTAGTAATTTGTCCGGTCAGCTCAATACCTTGAATATTAAAGACGATTTGATCGCCCATGCCGACATTGAGCATATCGGCTGCGGTATCCAAGATAGATAAGGGTTGTACTTGCTGTAGCTTTGAGGTTTGCGGATCTTGCCCCTCGATAGGAGTGTACAGTTCACCATCAGTCAGAGTATCAGTGACGAACTCGGTATCCATTATGCTATCAGCGTAGCTTAAGTTAAACACTCGCGTCGGATCATCTTGGTTATCAGGGGCTTTGATATCGGCAGCGGCAACGTCATTGGCCGTGACTACGCGCGCGCGAATGACTGGATAATAGCTGACGGGCGCTTTGAGTATTTTATCGATCTCATCGTGCTGTTCGGTTTGTACATCGAGCAAAAATATATTCGGCGCATCTTCAGGATAGGCATTAACGAATTGCTCATTAATGCTGTAATTCAAAGTGGTAATCAGCGTTAATACCGCTACTGATAGCGCTAGCGTGACGAAGAATAATGCCGATTGATTGCCTTTACGCGCCAGATTATGAATAGCAATACGCTGCATCCAACTGACTTTGCGACGCTTGGCAATGCTCGCTAGCAACCCAAGCCAACCACGGGCCAATAGCCAAAATATCGCCACAAAGGCAATCAAGCCAATCAGCAATTGCGCGGAGAATACCCAAGAGCCGACTTCATAAGCGAAGAACAGATACAAACCTACGAGCATCACCGTATACCAAAGTAATGGCAAACGTTGATACCAAGGTTGAGTGGTTGAAGCTTGGCTTGCGCCTTGATTGAGTAGGGTAGCAGGCTTAGTGGTGCTCAGCTCACTGAGACCGCGCTGGGTAATCACTATCGTCAATAGGATAGCGATAATAAGCGTTTTAAGAATGCTAATAGGATTGATAGCCAAGCCAACATCGGCAGGCAAGATAGCCGCGAGATAGGGCTGACCGATCTGTATTAGCCCTAAACTGAGCACGACAGCGGCGATACTAGCAATGACGGAAGTGGTTAATAGCAATCGATAATAGCTAGCTTTGATCTGCTTAACAGGTTCGCCCATCGCCATACGAATTGCGTTATTGGACTGCTGCTTAGTGACAAAAGCGGTGATAACCCCGTACATTGCGACCGCTGATAATAGCAGTACCGCGATGACCAGTAATTTTAAAAACATCAGCACATTGTCAGAGATACGCGATACCGCGGTCTCCTCGCTATCGATATCAGAGAGCTGAATGTCAGGATAGCTAGTTAAGGTTTGCTCTAATTGCTCATTTAATGCCGCTATGGTTTCTTCATTGCCTGCCATCTCGATACGATAACGCACTCGGCTACGCTGACCTAGTAGATTAGTCGCGGCTAAGCCATCTTCTTGCATCAGTACATGACCACCGATATCAAAAGCGCTAAGGGGACGATCCGGCTCTTTGGTCAGCACATCGCTGATAGTAAACTGGCCTTCGCCAATGCTAATGCTATCACCGACTTTGGCATTGATACCTTGCAACACTTCTGGCGCGACGACTACTGTATCAGGCTTTAGCTGTTGCCATAACGGTTTGCCGGAAGCTAATTCCGCTTCACCATATAAGGGATAAGCAGGCGTAACGCCTTTGACACGCACCAATAAGGTTTGATCATCAGTCACTGCCATGGAGCTAAACTGATAGTCGTAAACGATTTGATCGTCAGGTAAAGTTTTGACTTGCTCTAAGATATCACTGGGCCACTGTTGATTGCTCTCAAGTACCAAGTCGCCACCGACTAGCGCACGCTGATTATCGGTAATGTATTTATCAACCGATTGCTGAATAGAGTCGAGAGTCAGATAAGTGGCGAGCGATAAGGACAAAGTAATTAGGAAAAGTACCGGATAAACCCAACGTCGCCACCAACTGCGGCTAAGGGCTTTAGTGCCTAAGGTGGTATTAAAAATAGCGGCTATATTAGAGATTATAGTAGCTACAAAGTTTTGATTGAGCTTATCAGAAGGCGATTTACTATTGTTACTATCAGCACTATTATCCATTAACTTTTGATCCATCTATCATGCCATCATGCATGGTAATCACTCTATCCGCCATCTCAGCAAGCGCTGGGTCATGAGTCACCACCACTAGCGCAGAGCCGGTCTGTTGACGCAAATCTAATAATAATTGCATGACTTGATCAGCGTTTTGCTCATCTAAGTTGCCGGTTGGCTCATCAGCGAAGACAATCTTAGGTCTGGAGACTAAGGCACGCGCGACGGCGGTACGTTGCTGTTCACCACCTGATAATTGACTCGGTAAGCTATCACGGCGATGATCTAGACCAACCGCTTCAATGAGTTCATCAACGCGAGCTTGATCAGGACGACGGGCGATATCAAGAGGAAAAGCAATGTTTTCAGCGACGGTTAATGTCGGCAATAAATGAAAGGATTGAAACACAAAACCCATATCACGTTGACGAATAGCCGCTAGCTCATCTTCATCAAGGCTACTTAACGTTTGCTCGCCTAATTTAACTGAGCCGCTATTAGGATAATCAAGTGCGGCTAGCAAGCCTAGCAAAGTGGATTTACCTGAGCCAGATTTGCCCATGATGACTACGAACTCGCCAGCGTTCACATAGATATCGACGTCTTTGATAATCGTTAGCGAGCGCTCACCTACGGATACGGTTTTGGTTAAACCCGTAGCCCGTAACAGGACTGCGTTATTCGAGTCATTAGTAGCCGCATTAATAGTAATAGGGGCATCAGTATTATTTAAGCTCATTGCGCAGTCTCAGTGGTAGGAGTTTCTACAGGAGTAAGCGAGTTTGCTTGCATGGATTGCAGCATTCTATCGAGCTCAGGCTTCAGCACAGGAAAGATATTGTCGTCAACGATAATGGTATAACCTTCTTTAGTAGGATGAATAGCGTCGGCTTGGTTGAGCTCAGCTTTACCACCGACACCGTCTAAAAAGAAAGGAATCATCTGCAGATTCATATCTTCAGCCACACGCGGATAGATAGCTGAGAATGATTTGACATAGTCATTACCCAAATTGTCATAAATTTGCATACCGCCTAAGATAACTTCACTACCGTTATCTTGTAGATGGGTGACCGCAGTACGAATATTGTCTTCAATGGTGGCCAATTCCAAACCACGCATAGCATCGTTGGCACCAATAGTAAGAATGGTAATATCAGGCTTGGTTTGCGTGACCCAGTCAAGACGATTAACGAGTCCGGTACTAGTTTCACCGCTTAACCCTGAATTGACTACTTCAACGTTCTCATAGCCCATCTGTTTAAGCTTAGCTTCTAGTTGCGCCGGATAGTTATCATCAGGATCGACGCCTAAGCCTTCAGTGAGCGAATCGCCAAGGGCAAGAATGGTTATAGGTTGTGACTTCACTTGTTGATCAGCAGCACTGACATTAGTAGTGTTTTCAACCACTACAGGCGTGTTAACCGTTGCGGTTTCGTTGGTTTCGGGCTCATTAGTCGTCTCTGCTTCAGGAGTTTTTTGGCAACCACTAAGCGCTAACCCTGCACTCAATATAGCGATAGCCATGCCATAAACAGGACTCTTGAACGGGCTAAAGTTTTTACTTTTCATAACAGTCATATCCTTTAATCAATCGGACTATTTTAGCAAAGCAGTACAATAATCAATATGAGCTTAAAGTTACGGCAAGTAGGGTAATGCTAACTTAAGCCTTTTTACCATCGACCATAACCGGACGACTCACCAGCCACGCCAAACCGACGTTTATTATCATCAAAATAAGCGTTATAAATAGCGGTAGATCCCAACTGTCGGTCGCTTCATGTAACCAACCAGTGCCAAGTGGACCAAAGAAAGCAATAATATAGCCGATGAACTGTGCCATGCCAGATAGTTCGCTGGCTTGGTTAGTGGTATAAGTACGCAAGGAGAATAGCATCATACTCAGCGTAAAGATGGCTGAACAGCCTGCACCCATTAGCCCTGCCCAGATCCATACAAAATCGGTAGATGCATAGTTGAGACCTAAGATGCCAATGACGTTCAGGCTAGCGGCAATGATGGCGAGCGCCTGAATAGGGCGACCACGATTGATAAGCCAAGTGACGATTAAGATAGCGAGCGGCGCCATAAACTGAAACACGGAACTCACCTGTCCTGCACTCACGGCGCTCATGCCTTTACTGACCAAGATAGACGGCAAAAAGCTAGCAACGGTATAATAAAGCAAGGATTGGATACCCATAAATATTGCAATTTGCCAGCCAAAAGCTGAACGCCAAATGGATACCTTAGCTGAGCTAGTGGTAGAGCTAGGCACAGGCTGATCATTAGATGAGCCTAGACGAATGCGTAAAAATATCCAAAGAATGAGCGCAAAAACCCCAAAAATAGACCAGCCCCCTATAGCCCATTGCCAGCCAACCCATTCAGACAAGGGTAGAACCACGCCAGCAACTATGCCAGCACCTACCGTCATAGTCAGACTAAATAGACCAGTCACTAATGGAATGTTTTTGGGTGTACGCTGTTTGATAATAGGAGCGGCTAAAGTATTAGCGAAGCCTATCGCTAGAGTTAATAGTACCGTACCACTCAAAAACCCAATCCACGTTGGTACTACCGCTCGTAATATCATACCGAAAGTAAGCAATACCACCATGAAAATCAGGGTATTCTCAAGCCCAAAACGCTTACCAATGGTTGGAGAAATTAACGCGCCAATAGCAAAGGTCAGCATTGGAACCGCGCCCAACCAGCCAATTTGGGTCTCAGAGATATTTAGTGCTTCTTGTACCACCGGTGCAATAGAGCCCAACGCCACAATAGGGGCACGCATGTTAGTGGCGAGCAAAATCATGGCACAGAGTATTAGCCAAAAGGTGAATTTCGAAGAAGGTGGGTTAATAATGCCCGATTTATTAGCAGTTGACTTAGGGGGTAACTGAGCAGAGGTAGACATAGCAGCACTGTATATATTAAAAAAAAGGACACGTCACTAAAGAGTGTCGGAATACCGTCACTGCTAAAATAACACCGAAACATTTCCACCAATAAGGTAGCAAACGTAGCAAATTCATACTAAAAATAAGCTTGCAGAACGCAATATATAGATTTATTAATGTATTGAGTATGGCAATATAAGAATTATTATTGCTATA
>CBETCF010000086.1:0-8865 GCA_965534785.1 uncultured Psychrobacter sp. | reverse complement strand
TTCGTCAGGTGTCTATCGCACCGATGCTAGCGGAAAGCTTACGCCGTATCAATAACGAAGAATCTATTAGCGCTATGTTTGATGCTTAGAACGTATTAGCTTTATTATTCTGATTACTTAATGATTGGCGCTAAGGTTTCGACTTTAGCGCTTTTTTTTGACTGACCATTTTTGCTAATAAACAACAGTGGGTCATTTATTAGGCATGAGACGCTTAATCGTCTTAAAACCATCTAAGCCTTTATTATTGCTGCAAAAACACGTATAATGCGCGCCTGTATCAGTTATTCGCTAACTTTAAATATTTAAGACTTAGCGGTATGATCGATACTTTTAAGCAGTACTATATCAGTATTGATTATCCAATAGAAGACTGGTCGCAAGTCTCAGATTATTGGTAGATACTTCACATACACTCTATAGGATTATATCCATGGCTATTGATCATTTTGCAATTAACGCGGTTGACCGCTCTGCTGAACAACAAGGTAAAGGTGCGAGCCGCCGCCTACGTAAGCAGAATCTAGTTCCTGCTATCATTTATGGTGGTGGTGAAGAACCAGTCGCTATCTCTATTAAACTTAATGAGATGGTAAAGTCGCTTGAATATGAAGCCTTCTTTTCACAAATCTTGACGATCACTACTGATAAGGGTGATGAGTCTCAAGTGGTTATCAAAGACTTGCAACGCCATCCAGCTAAAGGCTTTCCAATGCATGCTGACTTTCAGCGCATTGTAAAAGGTCAGAAAATCAACATGAATATCCCTCTACATTTCTCAGGCCGTGAAGAAGCGCCTGGTACTAAAAATGGTGGTATTTTATCAACGCTTGTATCAGACGTTGAAATCGTTTGCCTACCATCACAACTACCTGAATATTTAGAAGTTGATGTGTCTGGTATGGAAATCGGTGATCTATTCCGTCTATCAGATATTCCTCTACCTGAAGGCGCAATCATCTTTGATCTTGATATGGAAGATGCTCACGATCGTACTATCGTTAACATGCAGCCACCAACGGTTGAAGAAGTTGACGAAGATGCAGACGAAGTTGATGCAGCTGACGTTCCTGCTACTGAGCAAGGCGCTGAAGCTACTGAAGAGCAAGACGGCGAAGATAAAGACGCTGAGTAATTATAGTTGAGTAAACACTGACCTACTCTATTTATAATGATAGTGGGTTTGTTGATTAAAAAACAGCAGGTGATAATCGTCCCCTGCTGTTTTTGTCAGTACTATTTGAAAAGGTATTTGAAAAAATAACTTCGATCATTATTTATTCAAATAGTATTTATTTTTAGGCTAATTGGCTTATTTATTAGTTTAAGCTGTTTAGCTTATTCCTCATTTTAGGCAGAATATGTTATGGCGATAAAACTAATCGTTGGTCTCGGTAATCCTGGTGAGCAGTATATGTTCACTCGCCATAATGCAGGTTTTTGGTTTGTGCAGCATATCGCTCATCAGTTCAATATTGCCCTAAGTCCTGATAAAAAATTCCATGGCGTCACTGGACGTGGACAAGTACATGGTCATGATGTGCGCTTGCTACTGCCGTTAACCTTTATGAATAAATCAGGCCAGTCAGTAGTGCCTATGGTCAATTATTATAATATCGCCAATGATGAGCTGCTTATCGCTCATGACGAGCTCGATATTGATGCGGGTAGTATTAAGCTAAAAACTGCTGGTGGCCATGGTGGGCATAATGGCTTACGTGATATCACGCCGCATATCGGTAATGACTTTCATCGCTTGCGTGTTGGTATCGGTCATCCTGGTCATAAGTCCAAAGTCACGGGTCATGTGCTCTCTAAGCCTGCTGCTGCTGAACAAGTCGCCATTGAAAGTGCTTTGACGACCGCTTTTGAAGCACTGCCTTTATTATTGGACGGTGATATTGAAAAAGCTCGCTCGCAAATCAATAGCTTTAAATTGCCTGACTAATGCTATAAAATTGCGCCAGCCTTTTATTTTGGCAAAATCATCCCCATTAACCTTTTGATTTAGCTCATTTAACCGGTTTTTAATATCCGTTACACCAAGGAAGCACCTTATGCTACTTAATATGCTTAAATGTAAATTACATCGTGCACGCGTGACTCACGCCGAGCTTCACTATGAAGGCTCATGTGGTATCGATGGCGATTTATTGGATCTCGCTGGTCTGCGCGAAAATGAGTCGATTGATATCTACAATGTCACTAATGGTAAGCGCTTTCGCACTTATGCTATTCGCGCTGAAGCAGGCTCTGGTATTATCTCCCTAAATGGAGCCGCCGCACATATGGCCGACTTAGGCGATATCGTTATCATCTGTGCTTACGCGCATTTTGATGAAGTGGAAGCTTCTACTTATCAGCCAAAACTGGTTTATTGCAACGAAGATAATACCGTCAAAGACACTGCTAACATTATCCCAGTACAAGTGGCTTAACGCTTAGTCGATTTAACGGTATATTTGGTGTTTGCTGGGCCTTTTAGTGCCACAGCCAACTCTATTTCATAGCACTAAACGGTCAGCTATTTAACTTTGGTTTTCTTATTGTGAATTAAGCGCATGTTATTATAAGGGCTGAGCCTCATTCGTGGTTCAGCTTTTTTTTGTGCAAAATTTAGCACTCAAGTTATTAAATAATAGGATTTTGCAACGATGTGGTTAGCGACGATTGCGGTATTGATTGGACTAGCAATTTTGGTTTGGAGTGCTGATGTTTTTATTGATGGCGCTACGGCACTAGCAAAAAAGCTAAACGTGCCTAGCTTCTTAATTGGTGTAGTGATTTTGGGTTTAGGCACTTCGGCGCCTGAGATGGTAGTTTCAGCACTAGCGGCGTTAGATGGCAGCCCAGAGCTGGCATTAGGTAATGCTTATGGCTCAAATATTATTAACATAGCGATAGTGTTGGGTATGACAGCGCTTATCAGTCCCATTGTCATCAATAAAGCTATCGTCAAGCGTGATTTGCCAATTTTAATATTAATCACTGCCTTAGCGGCTTGGCAGCTTCGCGATGGGACTTTGAGCTACACTGATGGCATCCTACTTATGGCGATGCTTATCATAGTGCTAGGTATTCAAATCTTTTTGAGTCTACGTGAAGGCCACTTAGCCAAAGAGCAAGAGCACTCGAAGGATCTGACGACTGCACAGAATAGCGAGCCCAGCTTAGTTCGAGGCTTAGGGAGCTTATTACTGGGCATGTTAATGCTGGTGATAAGCTCAAAAACGATCGTTTGGGGAGCAGTAGAGTTAGCCACATTTTGGGGGCTAAGCGAGCTGATTATTGGCCTGACTATCGTTGCTGTTGGTACTTCACTGCCTGAGCTAGTCGCTAGCTTGTCAGCCGCTCGTAAAGGCGAGCATGATATGGCATTAGGCAATATTATTGGCTCTAATACCTTTAATACGCTAGGGGTCGTAGGCATAGCCGCGCTTATTGCGCCTATCAATGCCAATCCGATTATTTTATCGCGTGATATTGTAGCGATGAGTTTATTGACGTTATTGCTATTCGCGATGTGTTTATTCGCCTTCAAAACCAAACGCAGCTTTGGTCCTACTTCTGGCGCTACCTTAGTGCTATTCTTTGTCGGTTATACTATTTGGTTAATACAAACGTTCTCTATGTAAACGCTATATATTTAAGCTACAAGTTAATAAGAATGAGAATAAAGTTAATTTTTGCGGTTTCTAATCACTCGCCATAGGCTTTCATTTTCAGTTTTAGGCATCTTCAAAGTAATAGTATTAGAGATCATATCTTGTATAGCTAGTCCGCGACTATTAAATAGACAAAAAGCATAGTTGAACATCAGACCCAAAAACGCGCTAGTTAAGATGATAGCGCGCGACCCACCTATCAAACTACCAATAATACCAAAGATAACTGGCATTAAGCTGGCCGCCATAATACGTTTAAAAGACTGACCCCAAGTTAGTAGGTGACCTGAAGCATTAACCGTTTTCAAACGCCAAGTTTGCATGCCTAGGGTTTGACCGCCACGTCGCCAAAACAAACCATAAAAACCTACTAGCGTTAGGATAAACGAAGGTGTCATCACTATATTCTGATACCACACCGGTAGTGACTGTGCTTGCGCAGAGTCCGTACCCGTCTGCATGGTCAATAAGGTTCCAATGACCGTCAGTAGCGTACCCACTAAGAACAGCAAGGCCAATATCAACATCCCATCATAGAGAATAGCTGCCATTCTAGTGCTCGGCTTAGCGATAACAGGCTCTTCTACTACAGGTATTTGTGGGCTGGAGTGACGGCGTGAAGATTGAGTTTTAACAGTGGTTCTCTTTTTACTCTTTGGCATGGCTTAAGCTCATAGCAGGTATAGAATGATGGCTCTATTGTACCGTAATTAAGGGGTTTATCATAAAGCTATAATAAACCTTATAGAGTTATACAGACAAAAGAAACAGGCACAAAAAAACCGCCAAAATGTCAGAAGACAGGCGATTGATTTAGATGGTACTTTTAAAACTGATGATGCAAATGGTGCGCCTGGAGAGATTCGAACTCCCGACCCCTTAGTTCGTAGCCAAGTGCTCTATCCAACTGAGCTACAGGCGCGTATTGCACATCATCTACTACGCAGTGAATCACTTTTGTAGTAAATTAGGTTGGTCATTATATAGATAATTTCGTGGTTGTCAATGTCTTTGTTAAATTAAACAAGGTTATTTTCAACTGACTTTACCTACAATGAACCGAATAGATGGCGGTGAAGGAGGGATTCGAACCCTCGATACGCTTACACGTATGGTTCCTTAGCAGGGAACTGGTTTCAGCCACTCACCCACTTCACCGAACAAGATAAGACTATTTATGATAAATACTAGATCATTTATGATAAAAAACAGTATCGATGCTAATGATACGTCTCATGCTGTGGGCGAGTATTATAACAAAGCCAAAACGAATTGCAAGCGTTGCATTCAGTTTTCAGCCCTCTTTTAGCATAATAACAGCCTATTATTAAATTTAAAGCGGTAAACACCTCTATTGATAGCAATAAAACGATAATTACTATACTCGAACCCGTCTATAAATGACTGTTCAACTTATTTTAGAATTAACAGTAGCGACTTGTTATGGCTTTTTAAAGTTAAGCTAGCTATAGTCATTATCAGAAATCGAATACCGATAACCATTACGAGTAAATCATCAAAAAAATAAATAAGGAAATATTATGCGTCCCGTAGTATTGTGTTTTTCAGGATTGGATCCCTCTGGCGGAGCCGGATTACAGGCCGATATCGAAGCTATCGGTCAAGCAGGGGGTCATGCGGCGATTGCTTGTACTGCTATTACCATTCAAAACTCGCAGCAAGTTTTTGGTTTTGAGGCTTGTAGCGCTCAGTTGGTTAAAGAGCAAGCCACAACGGTAATTAAAGATTTGCCAGTTAAAGTGATCAAATCTGGCATGCTTGGTACTACTGATAATATTGCTATGCTCACGCGCTTATTCGAGGATAAAGCCATCGCTCAGGGCACGCCTTTCGTTCTAGACCCAGTACTGGTAGCCAATAGCGGCGGTAGTTTGGGCGATGAGGCGACCTTAGTTGCCGCATTCAGAGAGCTGCTCCCCTACGCTACTTTGATTACTCCTAATACTCACGAACTCCGAGCCTTGAGTGGTGAGCAGGATTTACATATCGCTGCGCAAAAACTATGCGCTCAAGGCACTCATGCCGTACTCGTCAAAACCTCTCATGACTTCGACACTGGCGATATCGAGCAGTATCTGTATATCCAAGGTGAGATGGTACATAAAAGCACGCTACCGCGCTTAGAAGGCGAATTTCATGGCTCTGGCTGCTCACTTGCCAGCTATATCGCTGGACGCTTGGCGGTAGACGACTCTTTGCTTGAAGCGATCATTGCGGCCGATAACTGGATCACTCAAACTTTGATAGCCGCAGATAATCCACACCCTGATAATTCTAAAACTCAATTAATTCCGAATCGCTTCGTCAGAACTTAAAACTGAAACTTAAAATTTCGATTAAAAATTTAGGCGAAAAAAAGCTCTACACTCATTATTAATGATCGTAGAGCTTTTTTATTGAGCTAATTTTATTTACTCTCAGCTTAACCTAGCATTGGCATTAAGCTAACCGCTACTGCGTTAACCATTATCTCAATCAAATAGATAGCAAAGAAGGCGATAATTGGTGACAGATCGAGCATGCCTAAATTAGGCGTAATGCGACGAAACGGTGCCAAAATTGGCTCAGCTAACTGCATGATGATACCAATGATAGGATGCTGAGACTGAGTAAACACTACAATCCAACTAACGATGATAGAGCCAATAATCAAATAACGACTCAACCGCAAGAAGTCTAAAATTAGACTCAATGAACCTTGGAAAAATAACGGAATCGGCGCGATACCTTTATGAGTCAATGCGGCTTTGCCAGAGATATCGATCAGACGAATCAAGAACATCAGCACTATCGCCGCAATACTTATACGCCCTCCGCCTAAAGTCGGAAAAATACGTCCGAAAACATCAACGATATGGGTTGCTCTATAAGCAGGAGCAATCATAGGATTGCGTGCATCCATCCCTGCAAACTGCAGCATAAAGCGGATAAATATCAGCAGCATGGCAAAGGTGGTAACTAAATCAAAAATTTGTAATAGTACGTTGTTCATTAAAGGCTACTCAATGTGTCGGTATAGAAATACTAAGGTGGTTTTATTTCATCTCTTCGCTAAGCGCTTGGCTGCGATCGTAGCAAGCTTGCATAGCCTCGCCAATTTGGCGCCCAACTTCATTGGCCTGCATAGATTCTACCGCTGCTTGAGTAGTGCCATTAGGTGAAGTGACTTTGCGACGTAGCTCCGCAGGCTCGTCATCGCTATCCATCGCCATTTTTGCTGCACCCATGATCGTTTGCATCGCCAATGCTGAGGCTTGTTCTTTATCTAAGCCTTGAGCTACCGCCTTGTCGACCATTGATTCTATAAAATAAAACACATAGGCTGGCGCTGATCCTGAGACCGCGGTTACCGCATGCATGTGTTCTTCATCATCTACCCAAGTCACTAGTCCCGAGGCTTCCATCGCCGCAGTAGCGAGCTCTTTTTGCTCGTTGTTAATACTGTCAGTAGCATAAAGACCAGTCGCGCCCATCTGTATCATCGCTGGCGTGTTCGGCATAGCACGGACGATATTTTGGTAGCCACCAAGCATAGTAGATAAAAGATCTGTCGATAGCCCTGCGGCTACTGACATAACCAACTGCTTGTCTAATACATCAGTAAAGCCGCTAACCACTGCTTTCATTACTTGTGGTTTAACCGCTAGCACTACTAAGTCAGCGTCTTTTACGGCTGCTTTGGCATCAACGGTTGGATCTACAGTATTCAGGCCTTTTGCAGCTAATTGTTGACGAACTTCTTCGCTTGGATCAGCCACCGTAATGCTCTCAGGCTTGACACCGCAGCCAATCAGACCACTGATTAAAGCTTGTGCCATATTACCGCCACCGATGAAGCTGATTTTCTTATTATTAAGGGCTTCATTCTGTAATGGTTTATTGTTTTGTGCTGACATAATTCTCTCCTGATAGCATTCCTGTAATAATACTGTCCTGCTACAAATAGTCAAAATTTTTCAAGGTGATAGCTCTAAAATGAGCTCTAGTTTAGCATACTGCTATTATTACCGTTTGATAAATTCATGGCGCCACTATTGACCTGCGAGTTGACTATTTTTTTAGGTTTATTAGTTAGACTCAGAAGTGACATCAGTCTTATCATTTAGCTGTAAGGTATTAGTCATGGCTTGCTGCAAAACCTTCTGCTCTATCGCTATGGATGTATCGGAGCTTATCAATGTCCAGTACTCAAATGGTGATAACAGCAACAGTGGAGCTTCAGTTTTCAGTTCTCCATCCTCTATATCATTCTTAACCGCACTGACTACCACTAAGCTATCTCGTAGCCAATTTGGAATCGCCAAAGTTTGATAAAGTTTCTTTCCTGCTTGCGGACGACCCATAGCAGTCGTTTGAATCTTTTGTTGCCGAGTTAGCGAGGTAATTTTTAGACTGATCGTCGTTTGATTTTTGGCAAGCCCTAGAGGTTTAGCCTCATCACTATTAGTTAAGTTGACTTCTAATTGCCAACGATAGCCAATATCAGTATTGGTACGAATAGCAATAGCTATACTTTCTGACAAAATATGGGTTTGTTCAATAATAGGTGTCGTTAGCCAATCCATGAATTCACGACTTAAACGATAGAGCTGCTGACGATAACGATAGACACTATAGTGCTGGCGGCTGGCAAACCAGTCCAACTGAGTTTGATGGTCGTTATCTTGACGCTCAGTGAGCGCATATACGTCGTCAATAAGCTGCTTCGATGGCGGTAGCGGTTCGTCCTGCGCTAGCCAATAATGCAGTAATTGCTTGCGTCGAGGAATCGACAACCTTTGTAATTTATCGATGTCTAAAACACGCTGAGCTGTAGAGAAATCAAGCGCTTTTATAGCCGTTAGCTGCAAATCTTGCTCAGCCTGTGCTTGGAGAATCCCTTGCGCTTCACTGAGCAACATCGCGCTTCGAGCGATATTTTCGATGACATTGGAGTTATAGCTTGCCAATATCGGCATAATGTCACGGCGCAAACCGCTACGCACGTTATCGCCACTATCGTTAGTAGGATCATCGATATAAGGCAGTGCTAAACGCTGCGCATAGCGGCTGATAGCGGCGCGAGTGACCGTTAGCCAAGGACGCCACAACACATGATGGTGACTTTGATCTTGATCTTGCTTTGCTTGCTCTCGCCATGACTGCATAGCCGCTAGACCCTTAACCCCTGCCCCTTGAA
>CBETCF010000085.1:0-9153 GCA_965534785.1 uncultured Psychrobacter sp. | reverse complement strand
CGCTAAACGCTACAAAAGCTTTATTCCATAAATAAAACCCTGCATTTTCGATGCAGGGTTTTTTATTAGCAAATATTTTTGGACTATTAAGTATATTAGCCCTCGTAATATTACTCGCTATCTTTAGCCGCTTCTACTTCTGCTTCGTCAGGAACGAAAACATAGCCCACGCCCCAAACGGTTTGAATATAACGCGCTTGTGAAGGGTTATCTTCGATTAAGCGGCGTAGACGGGATACTTGCACATCGATAGAGCGCTCCATTGCACCCCATTCACGACCACGAGCTAGATTCATTAACTTATCACGGGTCAACGGCTCACGGGGATGCTGTACTAAAGCTTTTAGCACTGAGAATTCACCAGTGGTCAAAGTCACCACGTTGCCATCTCTTTTGAGCGTACGAGTCGATAAATCAAGCGTCCAAGGGCCGAATTCGACCACTTCTAATTGATGGCTTGGTGCTCCAGGCAGCTCGCGATTTTGACGGCGTAATACTGCTTTAATACGCGCCAATAGCTCTTTTGGATTAAATGGCTTAGGTAGATAGTCATCAGCACCAGCGTCCAAACCAGCAATACGATCGGCATCGCCGCCTTTGGCGGTTAGCATAATAATAGGAATATCAGCATTATCAGCACGCAAGCGCTTACAGATGCTAATCCCATCTTCACCTGGCAACATCAAATCCAATACTACCAAAGAGAAGAGTTCACGCTGCATGAGCTTATCCATCTGGCTGCCATCATGAGCGGTACGTACCACAAAACCGTCGTCTTCTAGGAAGCGCTGTAGTAAAGAGCGTAGACGCGCGTCATCATCAACGACTAAGATGCGCTGAGTCATAGTATCAGGGCCTTTATTGTCACTCATATAGATATCCTTAATGAACGTTATTATTATAAAAATCGTGTTGAGTAGGGTGTAACCAGTCTATTGGTAATTACTTAACCGCAGCAGCTTATATTATTGCCACTAGCTAAGCTGAAGCGAAAATTATTGAACGGTTACTTCAGTGTATAAGATTGCGCTACTAATTGCATCACTTGTTCACTGAAATGCTGTATGCGTTTGTTTAACAGTATAAGCACAACTTCTATTTGTTCATTTTTTAGACATTTTAGCTGCTAAAACCCTCATTTCATCGATAAAAAACAAGGATAAATAGCAAATTTATAAAAAGGATTATAATTCAGTCAGCTTTTGCTATAATGCCAATCAACATTTCTCAATGATTGATACGTATATGAGTAGCACTGATAGCTTAACGTCATCGCCAGTCTCAGCAAATGCACAGGGACTAGATGCAACCACACACGCGAATATTCACGACAAGCTTGCTCGCGCGCTTGGCATTAAGACAGCTCAAGTCAATGCGTTTGTCAAACTTTTCGATGAAGGTGCAACCGTTCCTTTTATTGCGCGTTATCGCAAAGAAAAGACCCAAAACCTTGATGATGCACAGCTTCGAGCCTTAGAGAAGTCGCTAAATTATGAGCGTGATATGGCAAGCCGTCGCCTCAAAATTACTGAGCTGCTGCGCGCACAAGATAATTTGACGCAAGAGCTGCAAACTCGCATTGATAATGCAACTTCCAAGCTTGAGCTGGAAGATATCTATTTGCCTTATCGCCCGCGTCGCCGCTCACCAGCTGCCAAAGCACGTGCTGCTGGCCTAGCACCTGCCGCCCAAGCGCTGTTGAGCACAGAGATAACGCCAATCGAGGCGCTAGCAGACTATCAAGCGCCTACTAGCATCACTGATGATAGCGGTAACGAGATCGAAGTCGATTTCAGCGATAGTGAAAAGCAGCTGGCAGGTATCCAAGCCATCATCGTCGATGAATGGACGCAAGCCCTTGATCTACTAGATAACTTACGTAGTGGCTTTGCCAAAACCGCTAGCATAGTGTCAGCTGTTGCTAGTGAAGATAAGCGCGAAGTTGGTGAGAAGTTCAAAGACTATTTTGAGCATAGCGAAGCGCTTGCTCGCCTGCCTAACCATCGCTTATTAGCTATGTTACGCGGTCGTCAAGAAAACGTCTTAGGTATCAAGATAGAAGGCGAAGATGCGCCGTTCGTTGAAAAGATTATTAGCCATTTCAATATTGATAGCACCGCCCCTAGTGAGCGCCGTGAGTTCTTGACTGAAGCTGCTAATAGCTTATGGAAAGATAAATGGCGTCCACATATTGAGCATCGCCTACTAACTGAAAAGCGCTTAGCTGCAGAAGCTGATGCCATCGATGTGTTTGCCAATAACTTGCAGCATTTACTGATGTCGGCGCCAGCAGGCCGTAAAGTAATCTTGGGCGTTGATCCTGGTATTCGTCATGGGGTGAAGATGGCTGTCATTGACGCTCAGGGTCATGTCATGCTTGATAACGATAATAAGCCAGTCGTTGCTACCGTTTATCCGTTTGCTCCTGACAATAAGATGACTGAAGCTAAAGCGGTTATCGATGAGTTGTTAAGCACTTATGATGTCGATTTGGTCGCTATCGGTAATGGTACTGCTAGCCGCGAAACAGACGCTATGATAAAAGAGATTTTGGCCGCTAATGATGCCCTAAAAGCTAAAGCCGTCATCGTCAACGAATCCGGTGCTTCGGTTTATTCTGCTAGTGAGCTGGCTAGTGATGAATTGGCCGACTTAGATGTCTCAGTACGCGGCGCGGTTTCTATCGCGCGTCGCTTACAAGATCCGTTATCTGAGCTAGTCAAAGTAGATCCAAAAGCTATTGGGGTTGGTCAATATCAGCATGATGTCAACCAAAACCAACTGGCTGATAGTTTAGATAAAGTCACCCAAGATAGCGTTAACGCGGTTGGCGTAGACGTCAATACCGCAAGTCCTGCCATACTTGCGCACATCGCTGGTCTTAATCGTAATGTTGCTCAGCAGATCGTCAGTTATCGTAAAGAGCACGGTGCTTTTGCTAGTCGTGAAGCGCTAAAAGATGTACCACGTTTGGGCGTGAAAACCTTTGAGCAAGCCGCTGGGTTTTTGCGAGTGCATGGCGGTGATAATCCGCTTGATGCGACTGGCGTGCATCCTGAAAGTTATGAGTTAGTAAATAGCTTACTTGAGCATACTAATAAAGACTTGAGCGAAGTTATCGGTAATGATGGGCTGCTAAACAGCATTGATACTAGTGCTATTGCGGCTAATGATGACAATATCAGTGTCAAGGCAATAGTAGAAGAGCTCGCAAAACCAGCTCGTGATCCGCGTCCTGAATTCAAAACCGCAAACTTCCGTGATGATGTGAATAGCATCAAGGATCTAAGCGAAGGGATGCAGTTAGAAGGCGTGGTAACTAATGTGACGGCCTTTGGTTGTTTCGTAGATGTTGGCGTCCATCAAGATGGGCTAGTGCATATCTCGCAAATGGCGAATGACTTTGTCGCTGATCCTATGAACCGTGTCAAACCAGGCGATATCATCTCGGTACGCGTTATCTCCATTGATGAGTCACGTGGGCGCATTGGCTTTAGCATGAAACCTGAAAGCCAAAAGCCTGAGAGCCGAGTACAGTCACAAGCGCCTACAAAGGCGAAAGAGGCTACTACTAACGCTGACAAGCCAAAGCGTTCAGCGCCACGTGGTAAACGTCCTAATAGCGAGCAAAAAAGAGCTAATAATCAGCCGCATCGTGCTCCAAAGCCGAAAGCTGACACTCCTAGCAAAATCGGTACCTTAGGGGCGCTATTACAAGAAGCTGGCGTCACTAAAAAAAAGTGATGAAGAAGTAATTCATTAGCACTAAACTTACTACTATTAAACGAAAAAAGGCAGCCAATTGGCTGCCTTTTTTGATGTTAACAATGTTTATAAAGCAATTTTTATAGAATAGCGCTTATAAAAAGCTATATTAATCCATTTCTACATCAGTATCTGGAACTTGAATAACAGGGAAGGTCTGGTTCACTTCCGTATCATTTAGAATGGAAGGGTCGACTTCTTGGCCTACTACAGTGGTTTTTCTACCATCCTGAATAGCGATAGCGGTACCCGTACTAGTATTAACGCGTTGGATTTGATCGGCAGGAGCAACAATGACTTCTTTTACGCGATAGGTAGCTGGACGAATAACACGTTTAGTTTCAATCACTACTGGCTCTACACTACGCTCTTCAGCGATAGCAATTTGAGCTGCTGGAGCTTTCACTTCACTAACAATAGGCGTTGGGAAAGCGCTACCGAAATGGTTATCACACTGCTGCATAGTTACACGCAATGGATTACCGCTACGATCCATATAAACGTTGACTGGCATGTCAGCGGCAAAAGGGACATATTTACCAACTAGGGCGCCTGAAACTCCATAACGACCATCTGATTGACCGACACCTAAATCACAGGCACCTGCTTCATAATCGCCAGTACGCAGGTTACTACTGCTAACGACACTTTGTGGAATCATCACTTCAGATAAACGCATTTTTTTGACGCTAGCTTCACCAGCGCGTGGCATAGGCTTTTGGTAAGTATAAGGGGTATAGAATTTAGCTGAACCGTCTTTTACCGCCATAACACATTCATCATAGCTGTCGTAACCGACGTTACCGTTATTATCAGTAGTCATGGCGGCATTAGCGCTAGTGCCAGCCATAGCGAGGCCAGAAGTTAGTATTGCTGCTGTCAATATATTGAATTTCATAAGTAATTCCTCTCAATTAGTATTATCGAATTAAAATAATTATTCTCTACTGCTAGCGAGTTTTCTATTTTTCATAGAACTTATCATGATAAGTTTTGCGGTTATTTATTTAGCTCTTATATTGCAAAAATAATATTTGGCTTAGCTAGAGTGTAGACACAAATAATACTACTGGACTGCTCTACTTATCGCTGTGTCATTAAGCTAACAATGTGTAGTGTTATGTATGGAAAATCCAAAAACTAAGATAGTTATTCACTCAAGTTATACACTATTATTATTTGATAACATTATGTATGGTTGTTAGAGAAGACTGATGGTAAAAAAGTTAGCTTAGAGTTAGAAGCTTTTTTATTATTGCTACAAGAAGTTGCTGCTCAAAAGCAAAAAACCGCACTCTAATAATAGAATGCGGTTAATCATTATCTCTTTAAGCTGTTATAGAAGTCATATAGCTAATGGTTTTACTACCTACTAGAAGACTATTTATCTTCTACCACTTCAAAGCTAAGACCAGCATGCTCCTCAAGGCGACTTAATAACTTATCACCCATCGCTGCTGCTGGCGTCCAAAAACCACCGCCAACTTCTTCATGAGATATATCTTCTGCTAAGCATAAGGCTGACTGCGCGAGCATGCGTGAGGTGCTGCCATAGCCTGGATCTTTATCACCAGTGACTTTAGTATTAATAGAGTCTTTTTTTGCATTGCTACCAAAAAAGCGGATATCGAAAAAACCGTTCTTTTGCTCAGACTCAGAAGGGCCAGACCCTGATTTTGGTAACACATGCTTGGTGAGAAGCTCACGACTAGGTTTGAACATCATAGTAGTAGCGAAACCTAATAGACCGGCACTTAGTGCATAGCTGGATAACTGGCCTTTGACTCCATCTTTCATCCACATTGCTTCGTCATACTTAAAGTCTTGACCATAGTCATAACCCAAAAGCTGATTACTACGATGGACAATGCGCGTATTAATACTAGCCATCACAAAAGGAGCTAACCAACGGTTATGCTTGCTGTCATATTCAGGTTTGCTAACGTTTTTTTGACGAACACTTGGCGCATCAGAGTCATCATTGAGCAAGTAAGGGTTAGCCACTTGTTTACGGCGAGATTTATCCTGTCCCACTTCTTCAAAAATAGTAGCCATCGAAGCGATAGTACCGCCAGATAGACCACCTTTGGCTGCCTTTACGCGCATATGAATCTCATCGCAAGCGCTATCGAATTTCTTTTGCGCTTGCTGCTGAGTAAAGTAAACACCCAAATCTGAGGGAATAGAATCAAAACCACATGAGTTGATAATACGAGCGCCAGTTTGCTTCGCTGTCTCTTGATACTTATCCAGCATATCTTTAATGAAGATCGCTTCGCCGGTCAAATCGACATAATCGGTGCCGTTATTAGTACACGACTTGATCAATGGCTCGCCATATTTAAGATAAGGGCCTACCGTTGAGATGACGACTTTGGCTTGCTTAGTCATCTCATCCAAACTGGCCTCATCGTTGCTGTTAGCAATGATAATGTTGACCTTGTTAGCGGATCCTGAAGCACTGATTTCAGACTGAAGTTTTTTTAATTTTTCTTCGTCACGCCCAGCGATAGCCCATTCGACCTTATTAGAGTCTGCTAAAAATTCTGCCAAATACTTAGCCGTAATCTGTCCTACGAAGCTCGTAGCACCGTATAACACTACTGCGTAAGGGCGCTGCTGCTTATCTTGCTCTGATACCGTATTAGTAGTTTTATTTTCTGCGGTGTTAGCCATATTCAATTTCCTTATTTTTAGAGTTTATGAAGCTAGAATTAACAAGAATAAATTCAATAGATAATACTTTATGTTGTAGCGAAGTATTGTTTTTAAAGAGTTAACCGTTTTTAACCTTACTAATAGGGTCACCTTCTCAGTCATTTATTCACATTTTTAGTATTTAGTAGATTTACGACTATGCACTAATGCTTATTTAACACCTATAAAGACTGTTAAGGGACTACAAATTTAAAGATCTGGCTACATAGGTTACACAATATATCTCGATGTTTACCAAAATGAACGTACTTGGTGTTTAAAGTACCTCTATAAAGTTGCTAATCTACTCACGTAAGCAAAAGCTATTAAATAACAGCATAGCTTCAAAAAAATAATTTTTATAACTTAATAAGCGTTTTGATAAATTAAAAACAGGATCAGCAAAGAGGATTTGCTTGTTATAGCCAATCATAACTATGTTAATTCGGTTTTAATTTTAATTCGAGGAGAATGACTATGTTTCGCTGGGCTATTATTTTTGCAGTAATCGCATTGATTGCGAGTTTGTTAGGTTTTGGTGGTGTTGCTGGCTTATCATCGAACTTGGCCTATATTTTCTTAGTAGTAGCGGTAATTTTGTTTATCGTAGCTTTTATCGGTCGCAAGATGTAATCATTGCTTCAGATAAAAGTTTAATAAAAAAAACGTCCTATTATAGGACGTTTTTTTGTGAGTCATTATCTTGTCTTAATTACAATCTTTTGGGTTGCAGAATATGCTGCATGCGCTTGGCCAACTGAACATCAAGACTGCTAATGCCGTTGGTGTCATCAGTAGTTAAGCGTACTTTTACAATATTGTAGGTATTGTGCCATTCAGGATAATGTTCCATCGCTTCTGCATAAAACGCCGCTTGATTCATAAAGCTAATAGCTTCAATAAAATCGTTAAACTCAAAAGTCTTCATGATACTTTGACCATCACGCTGCCATCCTGGTAAATCTTGCAGCTGCAAGTCGACTTGCTTTTCAGATAAACTACTCATAGCAACATCCTTTATTATTATAGCGATGACTATAGTCTTTTATACTATAGCCCTCTTGGTGATAGAAGTAAGTGGCCTAAATTATTTGATATCATTTCAAAACGTTTTTTTTACTATAAACTCAAACCGTTATAGCAAATCTTGATACTCAGGATGCTTATTAATGTAAGCCTCTACAAAAGAGCATTGTGGAACGACTTTTTTATCCTGTTCACGAGCATAGTTTAAGGCATGCTTTACTAATGCTGAGCCGACGCCGCGACCGCCTAAAGCTTGCGGTACGATGGTATGATCGTAGACCAAAGTATCGCCTTTATCTTGATAACTTATATAGCCTGTTTGACCTTCAATAGTGGTTTCAAAACGCTTGGCTTGCTCATCGTGACTGATCTGCACATCATTATTAGTTTGTTGATTACTCATAAAAAAGCTCCTTATTTATAAATTATAATCTGCTTATATATTATTGTTAATGTCTCGTTTTTAATGTTTTATTTCTGATGGTTTTCTTTACGACTCACCGTTAACGACTAAGCGCGGCGCTGTAACGGTGCTAAATACTCATCTAACATATCAGAGAATGACAAATATTGCAGTGCTACGTCAATAACACTTTGTGGTTTACCTTCGCTTTCTATCGGCCTTGATATCTTTGTCTGCAAGCTGACCTCGCTTTATTAAGCCTACCTAATATAATACCCTTTATTGATTAAATTTATAGAAAATTTAAAGTGTTTTTTGTCAAAGTATGAGACAGCAAGCTATCTACAAAGTAAGCAGTTCCTGCCAATTAATTTATACTAGCGAAAAGACTTAAATTAATTGCTTATAACTACCTAAAGGCACAAAACCCCGACAAAATGGTCTCTCAGCTTGCAGGGTCTTGCCTACAATGCGATAATGGCTGAAACTAATATCCCTTATTCTAAGGCATCATAAACGTTGTTTTTATGGCATTTTTTGTCTAAAGCGCGTTTATTTGCTTTTTTTATGCAGTCCATCGGAGTGTTAATGGCTCAATATATTTACACGATGAACAACGTGTCAAAACTTGTTCCGCCTAAGCGCGAAATCTTAAAGAACATTAATTTATCTTTTTTCCCTGGCGCCAAGATTGGTGTCTTGGGGATTAATGGTTCCGGTAAATCAACTTTGCTACGTATTATGGCGGGCGTAGACACTGAGTTCAGCGGTGAAGCACGTGCACAAGCTGGTACCAAAATTGGTTACTTACCGCAAGAGCCACAGTTAGATGATAGTAAAGACGTTCGTGGTAACGTTGAAGACGGTATGCGCGAAGCCTTAGATGCGCTAGCACGTCTCGATCAAATCTATGCTGAATACGCTGAGCCTGATGCCGATTTTGATAAGCTCGCTGAAGAGCAAGGCAAAATGGAAGACATCATTCAGACGTGGGATGCGCATAACTTAGAGCCGCAGTTAGAAAAAGCCGCTGATGCTCTACGTCTACCGCCTTGGGATGCTGATGTCAGCAAACTATCTGGTGGTGAGAAACGCCGTGTAGCTTTATGTCGTCTGCTATTGTCACGCCCTGATATGCTGTTACTTGATGAGCCAACTAACCATTTGGACGCTGAGTCCGTCGCTTGGCTAGAGCAGTTCTTGCAGAACTATAGCGGTACTATCGTTGCCATTACCCATGACCGTTATTTCTTGGATAACGT
>CBETCF010000084.1:0-9238 GCA_965534785.1 uncultured Psychrobacter sp. | reverse complement strand
CATATGCTGTGTAATAGGTCTATTCCATGCCCAACCTAAACAATGTCTCATCGCCAAATGTGTGGCAGCGCCTCTGGCAAGGTTTTCTGATTACTGTAGGAACCAAACAGTTCTTTCGTATCTTTGCGCCTTGGGTCAAATGGCTTGGCATTTTAGCGGCTATTTGTTTGACCATTGGCAGTATTTGGGGTTTAGCTTTTGCACCGCCTGATTATCTGCAAGGTAATAGCTACCGTATTATCTTTATCCATGTGCCAGCCGCTAGTTTGGCTATCTCCATATATTTTGCCTTGGCCGTATTAGGGGTGATTTATATGGTTTGGAAGATAAAAACCGCTAGTTTAGTGGCTCAGGCGCTGGCGCCCTTAGGGTTTTTGCTATGCGTAATTAGCTTATTGACAGGCTCTATTTGGGCCAAGCCCACTTGGGGTACGTACTGGGTTTGGGATGCGCGTCTGACTTCTATGCTCATTTTGGCCTTTTTATATGCGGGTGTTATGGCATTATTTGCTGCGTTTGAACATACCGCCAATCGAGGCAAAGCGGCAGCGATTTTATCTATTGTTGGCGCGGTGAACTTACCTATTATCAAATACTCTGTGGAATGGTGGAATACCTTACATCAAGGCGCGACTTTTACCTTAACGGAAGCGCCAAAGATGTCAGCAGATATGTGGATGCCATTATTATTGATGGTGATTGGCAGTTATTTTTTGGTAGCAGCCCTAGCCGTTTATCGGACTAACACCCTTATCTTGAACCGCGATCAGGGTAAAGCTTGGGTAAAAGAATACATCCGTAGTCAGCGTAAATAGTCGCTTAAATACTTAGTTTTTTTGAAAAAGACGCTTTAAAGCGTGCTTTGTGAAAAGTACGGTGGGAGAAAAAATGCAGCCTTATTTTTACAGCCTATCTGAGTTTATTGCCATGGGTGATCATGGGGTTTTTGTTTGGTCTTGCTGGGCCATTACCGTAGGCATAGTCTTGGCCTTCATTATCTATAGTCGTGGTCAAAGAAAGGCTTTGTTAAATCAATTAGCTATTCAACAAGCACGTCAAGCGCAGCGCAGTCCTAATAAAACGGCTAAAGCCGCTGTCAAATAAGAGAATCTTGAGCTTTTCTAGCGCTTTATCAGTTAAGTTTTTTATTCATTAATATTGAGCGCTACAGTTTGCATAACAAACGCGAGTATCATTGATTTGTATAAACCGCGCTACCATATATAGGTTATAAGCTCTAACAAGAGCAAGCTTTAACAAGGTTAGCCAGTTTCGCTAACGCTTGTTATATACTGCTATTAGCAAACTTTGATTTTGCAAAATAGCTATTTTATAAATGAGGTAAATTATGAACGCCGTTCGACGTAAAAAACTCATGTGGGTCATGTTTACGCTGGCAGGTGCCGCTATAGCAGTGGTATTAGTTATTTATGCCATCGGACAGCAGACAGATTACTACTTTGATGCAACGGCAATTGCCCAAGGTGAAGCACCGCAAGATAAGCGTATTCGTGCCGGTGGTATGGTAGTGGCTGGCAGTGTGCAGCGTGCTACAGACAATCCATTGAATGTCGAGTTTGATATTACCGATTTTGAGTCTACGGTACCGGTTACTTATCAAGGCATCTTGCCAGACTTGTTTGCTGAAAACTCAGGGGTAGTGGCTACTGGTAAGATGCAAGGCAAGACTTTTGTCGCTGGTGAAGTATTAGCCAAGCACGATGAAAACTATATGCCGCCAGAAGTTGCCAAGTCGATGAAAGAGAATAATCGCGCTGCAGTGACACCGACCTCTGAGCAGTACAATCCTGCTGAAAAAGTTCATGAGACAAAAACGTTATACCAATAAGTATTAGCTATTCGAAACAACAGCTAGTATTAAATAAAAAGCCACCGATAGTGATATCAGTGGCTTTTTTTAGACTTAATTTTAAGCTTTATCTTTCTTAAAATTTACTCACTTTAAAATATGCAATTTCAAATCAGTCATCCTACTTATTAGTCATCCCATTTGGGAGAGTAGTCAGGATGCTCAATTTTACGACCATCACTACTAGCTAATTTACTAATTTGCGCTAACTCATCCGCACTTAATTGCACCTTCATGGCATCTAAGTTACCTTGCAGATGATCAGGATTGGAGGTCTTTGGAATAGCGACGCGATTTTTATCAGATAGTATCCAAGCCAGTGATACTTGCGCAGGGGTAACCTTATGCTTATTAGCGATTTGCTTAATAGTATCATTGTCGAACACATCACCACGCGCTAATGGCGAATAAGCTTCTAATAAAATATGATGATTGTTCAAAAAGGTCTGCAAAGTATTTTGCTTAATAAACGGATGGAACTCCACTTGGTTGACCGCAATAGGCACGTCAGCATATTTTTTAGCTTCTATAATATTAGCGATGTTAAAGTTAGAAACCCCAATATGACGAGCCAAACCTTGCTTTTGTAATTCACATAAAGCAGGAATGGTCTTCGCTAAATCTACGCGATCATCTGGCCAATGTAGCAGTAATAAATCAACGTAATCGGTGTCTAAATCTTTTAGTGAACGCTTTGCTGCCTCTTTTAATTTCTCCGGCTCAAACTTCATATCATCTGGAAATATCTTAGTGGTCAAAAAGAACTTATCGCGAGCAATACCAGACTGCTTGATGCCTTCTCCCACTTCCTTTTCATTACCATAGGCTTGTGCAGTATCAATGTGCTCATAGCCCATTTTCAAAGCTTTACTGACGACGTCAATGCAGTCCTGCCCAGTAGATTGCCAAGTGCCTAAACCTAGTACTGGAATATTGGCTTGTCCGGCGGTACGAATGTTATAGGTTTTTATGCTCATACTTTATCCTTATTGTTTTGTGAGGATTATTTTTTCAGTAATCATTCCACTATAAGAAAAAGCAGCTGTAAACGATAGGGTATTTGACGCTTCTCTACAAAGTTTACACAGGCTGTAACGGCACGCGTAACGACAAAAACACATTATTTACACGAGGTATTTTATATTTGAACCATTAGGTTTATTCTAAATTACAAAACCTTACTGCCATTGAGGATTTATATATAACCCTTATGTTATAATTGATTTAAATAGTATATAAATCAATTACCTATAATAATTATATAGTGCCTCAGGTATATTTTTTTAGGAGTAAGTATGTCAGATGATATGACCGATAGTACTATGGATGCTAGCAAACCTATGGCTCAAAAACCTATCTCTTGGTTTATCTTTGGTCTCATGGCGAGTGTGACCTTCGTCGGTATTCTCTCTGAGCTAATGCCGTCTGGTATTTTGCCACAGATGACTGCTGGCCTTGGTATTGAGCAAACGCAGGTGGGATTCTTAGTGGGTATCTATGCGCTTGCCTCAGCGATTTTTGCCATTCCTTTAATTAGCGCCACTTTATGGGTCAACCGGAAAATTTTACTATTAGCATTATTGACGGGCTTTGCCGTCTCTAACATCGTAGTAGGGCTGACTTCGTCATATTACCTCATTGTTGCGATGCGTATTTTGGGCGGAATCTGCGCCGGTATTATGTGGCCGATGATTGCCGCTTACGGTACCGCGCTAGTGCCCGAAAACATGCACGGTAAAGCAATTACTATCATCATGGCAGGTAATACTTTTGGGGTTAGTTTGGGTCTACCGATTATGACCTTTATCGGTACTCATGTGGGCTGGCGCATGTCCTTTTTAGTCTTAGGTGGACTGGGGGCGCTGATTGCGCTACTAGCAATGAAGTTCTTGCCAGCAGTAAAGGGTGAGAAGCTGACGCAGAGTAACTCACCGCTAGCCGTCCTTAAGATACCAGGCGTTTGGATCGTGTTAGCGCTGACCTTTTTAGCGGTAGTGGCGCACTATAGTACTTATACTTATATTACCTTGCTGGTCGAAACGCTTGCCTTTACGGGCGGCATTAGCTTAGCGTTGCTCATTTTTGGTATTGGTTCGGTAATCTCAGTGATCCTATCGGCTAGAATTATTGATACCCATTTGCGCGGTCTCATTGTTGGGATGTTGGGCGGTGGTGTAATAGCGATGGCATTATTTGTGCTCTTTAAAGGGGCTAATGGTTTTGCCCATATTGCTTTTTTATTATGGGGACTGGCCTTTGGTCCGTTAGTAACGATGTTCCAAACTGCAGTGAGCCATCAGGTGACCGAAGCAAAAGCGGTCGCAACTTCAGTCCAATCGAGTGTCTTTAACTTCTCCATCATGATTGCTACTTGGCTTGCTGGATTAATCTTAATTAATATGCCAGAAACTGGCGTCTTTGGTATCGTCTATCTCTCTATACTATGTTTTATTCCCGCTATTATTATCACTTTTTTATCAAAGAAAACTTTGGATACGCCGACGATTTAACACTACATATAGCTTAATAATAAAATAATCTACAATAGGAGTTTATAATGATTAAATTTACCAATGCTAATATTTATCGCAATAGCGAAGCCACTGAGATTTTAGTCAAAGATGGGGTGATTCAGCAAATGGGTAAAAATCTGCCTAGCGCTGAGGAAGAGATTGACCTAAAAGGTCGATTGATCGTACCGCCTTATGTGGACTCACATTTGCATTTGGACTATGTATATACGGGTGGCGGAGAAGATGCCAAAAATGCTTCCGGAACCTTGTTTGAAGGTATCGCCCGTTGGCATGATGTCAAAAAGACGCAGTCTTTTGAAGACGCCAAACAGCGCATGCTAAAAGGTATCCAAGAAGAAGTTTCAAAAGGGGTGCAGTACATACGTACCCATATCGACGTCTGTGATCCTGATTTGACCGGACTCAAGGCCATGCTAGAATTGCGCGAAGAGCTAAAAGACAACGTCACTATTCAGATTGTTGCTTTTCCACAAGAAGGGATGTATGCCTACAAGGGTGCTGTGGAGCTAATGGAAGAGGCGCTGAAGATGGGCGCTGACTGTGTGGGCGGTATTCCGCATTTTGAATGGGCTTATGAGTTTGGTCAAGATTCAGTGCGTAAAACGGTAGAGTTAGCGCTTAAATATGACAAGCTTATCGATGTGCATTGTGACGAAACCGATGATCCGATGAGCCGCCATGTACAACTATTAAATGCTTTGGTGATGATTGAGGATATTGGCGCGCGTACGGCGGCTAGCCATACTTGCTCGTTTGGCTCTGCCGATGATGCTTATGCCTTTCGGATGATGGGTCTGTTTGAGCAATCAGGTATGAACTTTATCGCGCTACCTACCGAAAACGCCTATCTACAAGGTCGTCAAGACACTTATCCTAAGCGCCGTGGTTTAACGCGGGTGAAAGAGTTTTGGGAAAATGGTATCAATATCTCCTTTGGCCAAGACTCTATCAATGACCCTTGGTATCCAGCGGGCAACGGCAATATGATGAATATCTTAGATAATGGTATTCATTTGGCGCAAACTATGTCTTTACCGCAGCTTGATGTCTGCCTTGATTTTATTACCTTTAACGGTGCAAAAACTTTAAATATCGAAGAGGAATATGGTCTAGAGGTTGGCAGAGCAGCAAACTTTTTAGTATTAGACGCTGATAGTCCTTTTGAAGCGGTACGCCAACGTGCTGATGTTTTAGCCTCAGTCCGTAATGGTAAATACCTATTCAAAAAAACTGAGCCTAGCTATGAAATTGAGTTAGATGTGTTTAGAAGCACTAAGTAGTTTGTATCAATTACGATAGGCTTAGAGACATAAAAAACGCCCATTACCAGTAGGTAGTGGGCGTTTTTATTTACTGTTTATAGCTTTAAAAAGCTAGTTATTCAGCAGCAGCTACTTCGCCAGTAGCGGTAGCAGTACCTGCGCTAGCTTTGACTTTAGCCGCATACTCATCTGAGCGCCAGATTTTTGGATATTTATAACCTGGGAAAGAGTCATGCGCGTACTTTTTGAAAGCTTCAGAATTGTAAGCTTCGGTCACATCTTTAACCCACTTTTTGCTTACATCAGCAGATTTAACGGCTGACCAGTTGATGTAATTAAAGCTTGGCTCTTGAAATAGCGATTCTGTCAATTCAATGCCTGCATCAGTAGCATAATTACCATTAATCACCGCAAAGTCGACCTCATCACGAGCACGAGGCAGTTGCGCCGCTTCTAACTCAACGATTTTTATATCGAATTTGCTGTTGTCAGCGATATCTGTTTTCGAAGCGGTTAAAGGATCAACATTTTCTTTTAGCGTAATCCAACCAAGATCGCTCATCATTACTAACGCGCGAGCAAAGTTGCTAGGATCGTTAGGAGCAGAGACGCTCATGCCTTTATAGGCTTCTTCGATATTGGTCTTTTTGCCAGAATAAATACCTAATGGCGCGGTAGGCACTTGGAATATCTCTATCAAATCAAGATTATTCTCAGCTTTGAAAGTATCTAGATAAGGCTTATGCTGAAAAATATTGATATCCAAATCACCATCAGCTAGAGCTAAGTTAGGACGAACATAATCGGTAAAAGTAATCAGCTCGACTTCATAACCTTGTGCTTCTAATGAGCCTTTGACTTGGTTACGGACCATATCAGCGAAGTCGCCTTCGGTGGTACCGATGATGATTTTGCTATGCTCAGGATCGATATCGCCAGCTACGGCTGTGTTTTCAGCAGTTTCAGTCGTTGGCGCTTCCTTAGTGGCTTCTGGTGCTGATGAGTTATTACAACCGACTAGCACTAGACCCGATACGCCGACAGTGGCAAGACCAAGCGCCAGTTGACGGCTGATGTCTGTTAATTTCATGGAATATCCTTAATAAGATAAATTTGGGTAATGGCTGATAAATTGGCCATTAAAAAAGCAACATTATAGTAATGCTGCCAAATAGAAGATTGCTAGAATGGGCACAAAAGTAACTTTAGTTCACTATAAAGTCAAGGTTTTTACTTATGAGTAATAAGCAGCAAAAGCTGAAAATTATTCATAAGATGCTTTTGTAAACCACAGTCCGAGATGCGCTAAGCACTATGAGCGTAATTAACGCTTATCCAAACGTGTAGCCAACCAATTACCAAAAGCCTGAATTGAGATAACCATTACCGACAGCATAATAACGATGAACACCATAACCTCAGTCTGATAACGATAGTAGCCATAACGAATAGCCAAATCACCAAGGCCGCCGCCACCAATCATACCCGCCGCAGCAGAGTAGGACAGCAAGCTGATGCAAAGGATAGTTACTGATAATACTAACCCTGAGCGCGCTTCATTTAACAGCACTTTGATAATAGTAAAGGGTCGCGCACCCATCGACTCAGTAGCTTCGATGATACCGCGTGGCACTTCACGCAAGTTTTGTTCAACCAAACGCGCGAAATAAAATGAGCCAGCAATCGCTAGTACTAAGGAGGCGGCGATAGGACCAATACCGGTGCCGACGATAGCCTTAGTAAAAGGACTCATGGCAATCATTAAAATCACAAACGGGAAGGCGCGCATAAAGTTGGTAACGCCGCCAAGTATTCCGTATAAAGCTTTATTCTGCAAAAACTGCCGATCGCTTGATAAAAATAAGAAGATACCAAATAAGCCACCAATCAAGATAGCGGCAGTAGTAGAGATGCCAAGCATGATAAAAGTATCAAGGGTGGCTTGCCAAATCTCTTTGCGTAGCGTAAGCAGTTTCTCTATTGAAGCGGATAATTCAGCGCCAGTTAACATTTATCTCTCTCCTGCCTCAGTATTCTTCGTCTCTTTAATCTTCATGAACTAGACCTTGGCCTATCGGAGTGGTTGCCTGAATCAGACCATCGCGAACATCGGCAACTTCAAGTAACTTACCTTCGTGCAGTAGCGCTGCGCGATTACACAGACGGCGAATTACACTCATCTCATGGGTGACAATCACAATAGTGACCCCGAGCTTTTGGTTGATTTCACGCAGACAGGCCAATAAGCTGCGTGTAGTGGCAGGATCAAGAGCACTAGTGGGCTCATCAGCGAGTAGTACTTTGGGACTAGGCGCGATAGCGCGGGCAATACCGACACGCTGCTTTTGCCCACCAGAGAGCTGCGCCGGATAATGTCCAACTCGATCTGTGAGATCGACAATCTCTAAGCATTCCATAACGCGCTTATGAATATCGCGACTGGGATAACCGGAAACAGTCAAATTAAAAGCTACGTTATCGAATACGGTACGATTAGACATCAAATTGAACTGCTGAAAAATCATGCCGATATTATGACGGGCAATACGTAAGTCGCTGGCTGATAAAGTGGTCAAATCAGTACCATCAATAATCACTTGGCCGCTATCGGGGC
This sequence comes from uncultured Psychrobacter sp., assembly GCA_965534785.1. GTDB lineage: Bacteria > Pseudomonadota > Gammaproteobacteria > Pseudomonadales > Moraxellaceae > Psychrobacter. The sequence continues at coordinate 958 of CBETCF010000084.1, read as the reverse complement.
GCTCTAACATATTAATCAAACGCAATAATGTCGATTTACCAGCGCCTGAATAGCCCATGAGACCAAAGACCTCACCTTGCTTGACAGACAAAGAGGTGGGCTCAACAGCAGTAAACCAATGTGCTTTACCATCTGCCCCTTTTATAGAGCGGTCGCTCATAAAGCTTTTAGTCACATCATTTAGGACGATCATGTCACTCATGGAAGGCTCAAAATATTGATGAATAATGAAGTATTTATTGACCGATAGCAAAGAGGATGACAGAGCTATCAATGCCAAACTAACGCTAATATTAGCTATAGAATAAGGGGCGATAATATAGCATATTATGAAGCTGTATTACACATTCAACTATCACTTAGGCGTTCAAGCTAAATTTGGGCTTAGCATTAGCTAGTAACAGTGGCAGAAGCTGCTTAGCGACTAGTTGAATAGTAGATAGTTTGAGCCAGTTAAATGAATAATAGCCTTTAGCTAAGTTCAGCTATTGATTAGTAAGCTTATGTTGTAGGCTTTGACTTTCTTGATAGCTATAGTGGGAGTCATGCTTGACGGGTATCACTACCAAGAATCGAGTGTGTCCATTAATAGTATCAGTAAGAATGCGACCTTGATGGGCAGTGACGATTTGTGAGACTAGTGATAAGCCCAAACCTGAACCTTTATTCTTCTGCTGCAAGCGCACAAAAGGGCTAAAAATTTCTTCGCGCTTATCTTCTGGTATACCGGAGCCTTCATCTATAACGGCGAGGACGACATATTTAGGCTCGGGGCGGACAGGTTCTGCTTTAGCCTTTTTTAGATGCTTTTTAAATAGACCTTCTTTTTTAGGCGTAGTAGCTGTTTCATTTTTACTATCTTCTGCTAAGGTTTTATTTTTATCACCAGAGTTTTGTAGAGTAGACGGCTCACTATTACTTTCTTTGAGCAGTGAGTGAGTATCATTATTATCGCTAT
>CBETCF010000083.1:0-9324 GCA_965534785.1 uncultured Psychrobacter sp. | reverse complement strand
CACCAAGATAGTCTTCTGCTGTTTTTTTCATTTTTTTCAAGATTTCAGCAGAAACTTGTGGTGGCGCTAATTTTTTATCATTAATTTCAACCCAAGCATCACCGTTGTCAGCTTTGACAATTTTGTAAGGCACCATGCCGATATCTTTTTGTACGACTTTATCATCAAAACGACGACCAATCAGACGCTTGATAGCGAACAAGGTTTTATTAGGGTTAGTGACTGCTTGACGTTTGGCTGATTGACCAACCAAGATCTCATCATCTTTATAAGCAACGATTGAAGGTGTAGTACGAGTACCTTCAGCATTTTCAATAATTTTTACGCTGTCGCCTTCTAAAACGGCAACACACGAGTTAGTGGTTCCTAAGTCAATACCTATTACTTTACCCATAATTAATTGCTCCAAATGTTGTTAAATTTCTATTGGGAAAATCAAATCATCAGACCATGTATGGTCACTTGTTGCTTTATATCGGTTTGCGCTGCTATTTTTTCAAGTCAATAACAACGCAATAATCTGTTTTTGTGTGAATATTTGTGAATATCCTTACTTTTAATAAGGCTTAATAGCCATCGCTATTTACTAATTTCACTTATTAGCTTGGCTTATTGACCCACACGCACCATAGCCGGACGCAATAGACGACCATTCAAGCTATAGCCTTTTTGTAGTACGGTACCTACGATGTCAGGCTCAGCTTCTGGATCGATACCCACTGCTTCATGCAAGTCTGCATTGAACTTCTCACCTTGAGGCTCGACGACTTCTACGCCGTTCTTATTTAACACATCTAATAGCGCTTTGTGAGTCAGTCTTACCCCTTCAGTCACTGGATCATCTGAGTTAGCGTTCTCGATAGCACGTTCTAAGTTATCGACCACTTCTAATAACTCTTTAGCAAATTTTTGCAACGCGAACCGCTTACTCTTATCCGCTTCTTGCTCCATGCGTTTTTGTGCATTGTAAGTCTCAGCATTAGCACGGGCGGTAGTCTCTTTAGCTTGTTTGACTTCACCTTCAAGCTCAGCGATACGCGCTTCATAAACACTAATATCAATGTCGTTATCAATAGTAGCTTCAGCGCCTGAGTTGTTTTTGGGATCGAACTCATCTAGCGTTTCTTGCAATACGCTTTCGCTGCGTTCTAAATTAGTATGCACCGCTTTTGTATTATCTTGATTAACATTGTTCTCATCAATCTGTTGATTTGGGTTTTGCTCGCTCATGATAACTCCTTATTATTTAATGATAGTTTTTAGTACTTTTAGTGCAACTATTAGTGCTTTTAATGCTTAAAGCTAACTAGTTAACAGGGTATTTAGCCATTTGGCTTAAACCATGTTCAATAGCTGCTTGATAAAGGTGATGAAGTCATATTTCAAGCCTAAGGCCTATGATTTTTTTAATTTAATCATCCTATATCGTTTACGGTTGGCACTCAAACTATCACTAAATAATACTTAACTTTACTTTTCATTGTTTTATGATGGCCTCAATTACGGTTGAATAGTTATTAAATTACTAAATCTTAAGCTATGAAATACCGATTATAAATTTATGAGGAATGTTATGCCAAGCTCTCCTATAACATCGCTCAACAGCTTGCTAAATAAAGCGATGACCCTAAACAGCAAATCAAAACTAGCTCCTCTAGCAGGTGTAGAGAGTTACAAGCAGTATCAGAATCAAGAGCTCCATGCTGAGGTTAGTAGCGATAATCAGTTCAATAATAATTATAGATATCTTGGTGAAAAATTGGCTAGCTTTATGCCTACTACCGATTATCAACAGCATGCTCTACATTACGTCTTAAAAGGCCTAGGTTATCTGCCGGATGCTATGTTAGAAGGCTTAATCGGCTACTTAAAAGGACCAACATCCAAGCAATACCTGAGTGCCAATGCGCATATGCGTTTTATTATCGCTGTTAATGGTCGCTTAAAAACTCCTCTGCATTTGTCAAAAATGACAGAATTACGCCAAAGATTTGCAGCTGATGCGGTAGCGATGCAAGACCCGCAAGTCTGGCAACAAGCTAGTAGTCGTAAGCTGATTAATCTAAAGCGCGCTAATAACAATGGCGATACTGATGTTAATTGGCAAGATAAGACTATTGCCAATGCTGACAATGAAGACATGACGGTACGTTGTTACCAAGCGGGTAAATATTCCAAGAAAAACCATAACCCTGATGAAACGGTAATGCTTTTCTTCCATGGTGGCGGGTTTTGTATTGGTGATATCGATACTCATCACGAGTTTTGTCACAGCGTTTGTGCGCAGACAGGATGGGCAGTGGTTAGTGTGGACTATCGATTGGCACCAGAATATGCAGCACCCACTGCTCTGTTAGATGCTATCAGTGCTTATGATTGGCTAGCTGAAAATAGTCATACCCTTGGCGCATCGCCTTCACGCATAGTATTGGCCGGTGATAGTGCTGGTGGTGGATTATCGACTTTATTAGCGCAGCAACTCACTAATCCAACCGAGGAAGCTTGGTCGGACTTAGGCTTAGCGGGTCAGCAGATGTATAAACAGCTTAGAACTTTGCCAAGACCACTCGCGCAAATGCCACTATATCCAGTGACTGACATAGAGACCGATTATCCAAGTTGGGAGCTTTACGGCGAAGGTTTGCTACTAGATCATGCTGATGTCGCAGTGTTTGACGACGCCTTTATGCAGAATAGTCCGCTCCCTCGTGAGCATGTCCTAATCTCGCCGATGATTGGTGATAATAGTAAAGTTTGTCCGACTTATATTGTGGCCTCTGAGCTTGATGTGTTGCGTGACGAAGCCTTTGCTTATGCGGAGCAATTAAAGGTGGCCGGCATAGCGGTTAAGACTCATACCGTTCTAGGTGCGCCTCATGGCTTTATGCATTTAATGAGCATTCATAAAGGGCTTGAGCGCGAGACTCGCTATATTATTGATGACTTCGCTCGTTTTGTCAGTGAGATTATATTGGCTGAATCACTATTGGTAGCTTAGCGCTTATTCAATTCTAAAACTTACTGTTAATTTTCCGATTTACCAGTAATATCAATAAGCCAAATCTCAGCGCGCGAACCTAATCGAAAAGGAATACCCCAAAAGCCGTAACCCGAGGAGACTACAAAGTGTCCTTGGTTTATGGCTTCATAACCATACCCTATGCGATTGATAGCTCTGACGATGAAATTAGCAGGGAATATCTGCCCATCATGGGTATGCCCTGACACTTGTAAATCGATTGGTAGTTCACTGTGCTCTTCAATGTCGCTCGGCCTATGATCTAATAGTATCACTGGCTTAGTAGTATCTACCTGTGCCAATAGCTCAGTAGTTGCCACTCTTTGCCGTTTATGATTGTCAAAACGTCCTATTAACCAAATAGTCTCGCCTTCATACTCTAATCTTAATACTTCATCATTCAATAGTTGCACGCCAGCGCTATGTAGCGCGTTACTAATCGGCTGCTCATGACCATATAGATCATGGTTGCCTAAAGTCGCATAAACGCCATACGGCAAGCTACTACACAAAGATTTTAGTCTACTAGCCATATTATAAGCACTATAAGCTTTTATATTGTCATCCATGATGTCGCCTGGCATCAGTAGCATATCTGCCTTATTGTCAGTAATTAGCTGATGTAACTTATCGATAGCTTTATTACCAAACAGCTTGCCTAAATGTAGGTCGCTAGCCATTGCGATACGTAATGAGGTTGCTAAAGGTTTATCAATAGCGATAGATAGCCGACGAACAACAGGTTTATAGGCGCAATATAAGCTATAAATAAACAGCGCTATAAAAATAACCAACGCCAGCACTCGAATACCAATGCTCACTATCTCTAGGCTATTAACGATATCTGTTACTGATATCAACAGCTCATAGCTTCTATAAAACAAACTCGTTAGCAATGCGGTAAGCATCATAAAATGCATAACCAGCATCCAAGCGCTCATCCAGCGGTAGCTATTATCGAAGCGTTTGCTAAAGGTGATCAGTAATAAACCATTAGTGATAAAAAATACCCCTGCCCATACCGCGACATTTATGCTTGGGGTCATCCAAGGCTGCAGCCACCACTGTAAGCTCAATACCGCGCCGAAGCTAAAAGCTTGCAATAGAGCAATGATAGTTATGAAAAACACATAGCGCATGAATGATCCTAGATAGTTTTGATAATTAAAGCATTTATGAGGCCGCTTGTAACCTAACCATCCAAATCTCAGAGCGCGTTCCTAACCTGAAAGGCACGGGACCTATACCATAGCCTGAGGTCACTAAAAATTGCGTATCCTCTATTGTTTCAGTCCCATAGCTGAGCGGTGTAAACCAGTGCAAAAGTAGCGTTAAAGGAAAGATCTGACCGCCATGAGTGTGGCCTGCTAAATGCAAATCAATAGGTAAAGCACTTATCTCCTCCAAAGCTGAGGGACGATGCTCCAAGAATATGACTGGCTTGTCTGTCTCTACAGTCTTCAATAACTCAACGGCTGATAATCTAGTCAAATCCACATCATCTGAGCGCCCCACTAACCATACTGAATCATCTAGCAAAACGCTTTGGTTATCCAGTGCTTTAATACCTGCTTGTTCTACCGCAGCCGTTATCCGCTCCTCAAACCCTAGATAATCGTGGTTACCTAACGTCGCATATACCCCAAGTGGTGCCTGCAACTTTGATAAACGCTCGTGCATATTAGTCTTATCATAGGCAATAGTAGTGTCATTCATAATGTCACCAGCAATGACTATCACATCAGCGTTTTGCTCAGCAATCAAACCCACCATCTTATCTATCTGCCGATTACCAAACCACCGACCCAAATGGGTATCAGATACTAGCGCGATATCCATAGGTTGTGCCATCGGCTTATCGGTAGTCACTGTCAAATGACGGACTACTGGCGAATAGGCATTAAAAACCGCCAAACTCACTATAGCTATAAAGCTGATAAAAGTTAGCAAACGTACCAAATTAAAAGCTAATCGACGCTTGAGAAGGAGGCGATAGATGATACCTGACGCAATCGCAATCAACACTCCATACAGCAAAAAGCCCTGCAAAATACTAATGACCAAATAAACATGAAAGCGTTCATACCAAAACTCGCTCAATCCATAGATGAGCGCTATATTATTAATGGCGAACACTATCGCTATAAGTAGTTTTTTATGCAGAGCGAGCTTGGGCTTCACAAGCCAATAGAGAATGGCGCTAGTCATGATAGCCAGTAGCTGAGTGAAGAGAATGAAAAACCACATAGTAAAATCTAGTCAGCTAAAATTAGGCCTATCTTACGTCAATACCTTTGTACTCTAAATACCAAGCTATTATTTTCATAGAAATTTCACCATGTACTCGGTAGTAGCTTTTGGCATCATGTTATATATAGATAATTAACGTTCATCTGGCGCAGTTTTACAGACATCATTGTCGCAAGCCTTAATCACAGCTTTACCATAAATTAATCTGGTAACCCAATTAGGAACTAGGTAACGATTTCGGGCTACGAAAGGATAAGTAACGTTACCTAACTTTCTGACTATAGGTAGATATAACAGCGCTGAGCCTTTGACGCCAGCAGTTCTATAGAGCAAGCGCACCGCATCCATATGAGTGTGCCAAGTGCCATACCAGTCTTGTACACAGAGATAAGTCATAGCATCTGTACGGCTAAAGCCTGCTGCTTGCAAAGTCTCCAAACCCTGATCTACCGGTATCAGAGTTATATTATTGGGATTACGTGCCTGCATATTATGCGCCTCGGTACTACAGAGAACACAACTATCATCATAGTACATAGTAATAGAAGAGCGATTTTGAGCACTATCAATATTGGGATTATTTACTTTAGTCATTTGCTAGCTCCTAGCATTAACTTTGAGAATGGATTTATTTTGATATAAACCGTCTATAAATATGCTTGCATTGTTTCATGTGAAACAATTTAAATTAAAGTATCGAACCAGTTATTTAGTTTTGTTATCAGTAACCTCTATCATCAACTAGCTCTGTTGTTCTAAAGCTTGCTGAATATCAGTATACTTAAAGTCATAGCCTGCCTCTAATAAAGCTTGTGGCAATACTTTTTGACCATCAACAAGCAAAGTCGACATCTCACCGAACATCAGCTTGAGTAAAAACTCTGGCAAAGTAAAAATGGTCGGACGATGTAGCCAAGCACCCATAGCTTTGGTGAAGGTATGGTTGGTAACAGGTTCAGGTGCCGTCAAATTGTAGACTAGAGCTGGCGTATCATTTCCAGTCTGCAAAGCATTTTCAGCAGCAGTGGATTGAGTGTTATTAACTTTATCAGCAAGATGTTTTTCGATAATAAATATCGCCGCCCCTACCCAGTCTTCACGGCTTACCCAGCTCATAATCTGTTGACCATCAGCCAGCTGTCCACCGACGCCCATCTTAAACGGTAGTAATAACTTGCCAATCATCCCGCCACTTGGGTGCATGACCACACCGGTACGCACGATAGCCACAGGCACGCCGTAATCAGTAGCTTTGAGCGCTAGCTGCTCCCAATCATCACATAACTTGTGCGAAAAGTCCGTCTCATAATCGCTACTTTCGGTTAAAGGTTTATCGCCTTGGGTGCCATACCAGCCAATCGCTGAGCCACTCACCATAAGCTTAGGTTTCACTCTAGTACGGGCAATGAATTCGAGTAATGATTCTGTGGGTTTCACACGGCTAGCCATTAGTTGCTCTTTACGCTCATCACTCCAACGCGAGTCGGCTATTCCTGCTCCTGCTAGATTAAGAATAACGTCAAAACTCGCCTCGCTACTGGCAAGCTCATCGTAGCTCATCATGTTTATACCAGCAGGATGCGATTGACTGGTATCACGAGTGAGCCAAGTTATAGCTAACTCTTTAGCTGCCTGCTGATAGCGCTTAGTCAATTCTTCACTAAAGGCACTACCCAAAAACCCTGAACCACCGCTGATTAAAATATTCATCTTGCTATCCTTTTTTCATTATTGTCTAAATGACTTTAAGCCTTTATAAATATCGTGTTCTTTTTCGGAGTTATTGTCAAAATGGCTTTTACAGGGTTTTGGTAAGGCAATGAAGCTAGCAATCGTGGCATTAACCCCGCCAAACAATCCTACGATGAGCATAAATGCTAGTAACACGCCAATTTCTATCATTGACTGAATACCTAAATAAATCACGATCGCACCCATATAAAGCGCGGATACTACAAAGCCGATATAGAAGGTTGTACGCAAACTCTTGTAATTAGTGCGAAATATCTGTTTTAGCGCTACGATAACACCTGTTAATAGTGCTGGGATTAAACCAAACAAACCCACGTATAATAACGGCTGAAACCCTATCTGCGCAAAATTAGCCTCTCGAAAGATATAGAGTATAACCAGTTGAGCCATTACCCCGCCAACGATACTACCAAGTCCTGCAAAACCGATGATTACCTGTCCGCTAGGATAAGCTTGACTCTGATCATTTTTCATTTCAGCTTTCTTCATTATATTTATCCTAATTAAATTACCGTTAATTTAGGATAAACAGGACGTTTGCAGTGCTAATGAATGGCTCATGGAAAACTTATGAATAATTAGTAAACAATGATTATTCTTGTGCAAATATATCCACTCACTCCACTATGTAAAATGCTTACGAATAGGGCAATCGTTTTTATCATGACTATTATGATAGTTATCTGTTAGTTTATTCCAACGATTACTTATAAAGCCAATCACCGTATCAACACTTGGTAATACATGCGCTTTAGTCAGCTGTGGCGCTGCGGCATCTAAGCGCTTGGCTAGTTCAGGCAAATGATTGGATGGCACAGTAGGAAATAGATGATGCTCTACGTGATAAAGCAAGTTAAAAGTGACTAGGTTAACCAATGGATTACGCTCAGTGCGGGCGATCGTTTCATCACAATCATGATGTACGCCCCATACCGCAATGATCCCAACACTAGCATTAGCCAACATCATGGTAAGTAGGTGATACATCAACACTTGCGTTAATATGGAATAAATATCGACAGGAAATACAGTCAAGACAAGGGCAGCCATAATGATCAAGGCAATCAAACTGAACTCTAACCAAGCTAAATTTTGATTGCGACGGCTGCTCAAGCGTAGCCCTTGACGATAGATATCGAATCGGTAGCTTATGCCCCCTAACAGCGCTTGCCACCACGACACTTTTGCCAGACTGCCTTCAATATCATTGTCACCCAGTGGCTCACGATGATGCGCCATATGAGTGGCTCGAATGCTATGCAAACTAGTCATCAACAGCACACTGAGCAACAGTAATAGGCCTGTGGTCATGCGCTTACCTGTACCTAAGCTATGATGATAGCCATCATGAGCTTGGCGAAAAGCGGCAGCAAAAAACAGATAAGAAGCTGCGCATGCTAGCAAATACCAAGATTGACTGGCAAACCACCAAGACAACAATAGAAAGGGATATGGCAAAATGAGATTGTAAGCAACTTGACTACGAGTTAACTGCTGTAAGTCCTGCCACTCTACTGCAGCGATAGCACTTTTAATGGCTAACTTTTTATCAGTAGGTGAAGTATTTGCTTTCATCTTACACATCCATTTGTCGTTGTAATTATTAATGAAAATCAGCTAACCTTTATGTCTGTTAAATACGTACCTACTAAATATCCATCTATTAAACATATAGCTATTACATAAATTTCTGTCTAAACAGAAACAGCAACTTAAGTTTTTTATTTAAAACAATTTTATCCCATGATTAAAACAGAGTTAGCGCAAAAACTTCTTAATACTAGCCCCTAGTTTTAGTACCTTTTTCAACATAGTCGTAGGCAGTTTGAGCATCTCTGCTGACCAAGTGGTTAAAGTATCGACAAATTCTTGCGTATCGCTTATCCGTGCCCTAACTTCACTATTCTCGTATTCAAATTCAGGGCTATCCATCAACTCCTGCAAAAACTGTACGGTTGGTTCAAGCTCACGTTTTTGGCGCTCAACCACGATGATACGCGCCAGCTCCCAAACGTCAGTGTTGGTCGTGAAATGATCGCGGCGATCGCCTAGCATTGAGACTTTCTGTATTAAGCCCCAGTTTTGTAGCTCTTTGATACTGTTAGAAACATTAGAGCGTGCGACTCCAAGCGTTTCAGTAATCTCTTCAGCATTCAACGGTTTGCCAATAATATATAACAGCGCATGTATCTGTGACATAGTGCGATTGACGCCCCATTTAGGGCCCATTTCTCCCCAATGTAAAACGAATTTTTCGGTGACAGGATTAAGTTTCATAATGGCTTCACGCTTATTTATTTTAT
>CBETCF010000082.1:0-9343 GCA_965534785.1 uncultured Psychrobacter sp. | reverse complement strand
CCTTTTCTGAGACCATTCACTCACGCAGCTATACTCATATCATTCGTAATATTGTCAATGATCCAGGTCTTATATTTGACGACATTATGCAAAACGAACATATCTTAGAGCGTGCCTCTGATATCGCCAAGTACTATGATGATTTATATTACAACGCCCAGTTATATAACCTTTATGGCGCGGGTACCCATAGTGTTAATGGCGAGCAAATCACCGTTGATCTGCGGATATTAAAAAAGCAGCTTTATTTATGTATCATGGCGGTGAACGTCTTAGAAGCCATTCGCTTCTACGTCTCCTTTGCTTGCTCATTTGCTTTTGCTGAGCGTAAATTAATGGAAGGTAATGCTAAGATTATCAAGCTTATTGCCCGTGATGAAGCGTTACACTTAACTGGCACGCAGCACATGCTCAATCTGATGCGTAATGGTCGCGATGACCCTGAGATGGTAGAGATTGCCGCGGAGTGTTATGAACAAGGCATTGAGATCTTCCGTAAAGCCGCTGAGCAAGAAAAAGAATGGGCCGGTTATCTGTTTAAAGATGGCTCGATGATTGGGCTGAATAAAGACATTCTTTGCCAGTATATTGAGTACATTACTAATCTGCGTATGGAAGCAGTGGGCTTGCCGTCAGCTTTCCCAAATTCTAAGTCTAACCCTATACCTTGGATTAATACTTGGCTGTCGTCTGATAACGTACAAGTCGCGCCGCAAGAGACTGAGATTAGCTCTTATTTAGTCGGTCAGATTAATTCAGACTTATCCGATAGCGACTTTGATGACTTTGAATTATAGAGGCAGCTATAAGAGGAATTAGAGGCAGAGTTATAAGTAAAGTTAGAAGCGCAAAGATAAAGCTAAAACTATCGTTTTTAAAGGCAATAAAGCATAGCAGGATTGATTATGACATGGGTGATGACTAGTAAACAGCAGTTCTATTTACATGATGACGAGAGTCTATTGGATGGACTATTGCGTACCGGTCATGAGGTCAATTTTCAGTGTAAGGAAGGCTATTGTGGTAGTTGCCGAGTACGCCGTATCGCTAGCTCCCATATCGTTGAATACCCTTTTCCGCCACTAGCGATGATTGAAGAGGATGAGATACTGCCTTGCTGCTGCCGCGTACAAGGGGTCATTTATATTGACCATGAAGCGATAAAAAGCTAAAGGTTGTGTAAATACAGCTCTATTGTTTCTCTATAAGTCTACAAGCATTTAGCAAATCCCTGCAGTCATAAAATAACTATCAAAATAAAAACGCGCTATCTGATTAAGGATAGCGCGTTTTTACTTGTTACTAGCTTATAAACTCTACTTTGAAGCACACCTTTTATTGCGGTGCACCCTCGTTCTCAAACAGTTTCATAAGCTCTTCGCGCATACGATCACGCTCTTCTTTTGACATCATTGGTCGCTCTTGCGATTGACCCTGATAGTTAGGCTGCCCTCCAGGAATGCCTTCTACAATAACAGGCTGCTGTACTACTTCTTGGGCAGGACGCTCTTGTAAGGTAATCGCCACTTTTGCATTTTGACCATTACGTAATATTTGCGCATTTAGTACGGTATTAGGCGGTTTACGAGCGACATACTGAATAAGGGTATTAGCATCGGTCATCTCGACATCATCAATAGTTAAGATAATATCGCCGACTTGCAAGCCACTTCTAGCTGCTGGCCCTTGTGGTACCACATTTAATACTTCTACACCCGTAGAGGTCTCAAGTTGAGTAGGATCACGTAGCTGCGACTGAATCTCAATACCTAACCAACCACGGCTGACGCGGCCATCTTTAATCAAGGCATTCATCACTTGTTCGACTAAGGCTGTTGGGATAGCAAAGCCAATACCCATCGAGCCACCAGAGCGTGAGAAGATGACAGTATTGATACCGACGAGCTCACCGCGAGCATCGACTAGTGCGCCACCTGAGTTACCAGGGTTGATAGCCGCATCGGTTTGGATAAAGTCCTCAAACTTATTGACCCCAAGTCCCGTACGACCCGTCGCTGAAATGATACCTTGAGTCACCGTTTGCCCCACCCCAAATGGGTTACCGATAGCTAGTGCTAAATCACCAACCCGAATAGGCTCTTCACGAAACCCTAAAGGCGTAAGGCCAGTCATATCAACTCTAATCACTGCCAAATCACTATCAGGATCAGTACCAATAACCTTTGCTCGACTCTTACGGCCATCACTAAAAGCCACGGTAATCTCATCAGCCTTTTCGACTACATGCGCATTGGTGACGATATAGCCATCTTCAGAAACGATAACACCTGAGCCTAAGTTAGTCGGCCCTGCGCCTTGTTGATCGCCATGATTTTCAAAAAAGCGGCGTAACACCGGATCATCGATGTAAGGATGCTCTGCCATAGCTTGTGTAGTATAGATATTCACCACCGACTGCGAAGCACGCGCCACGGCATTATGGTAAGAGGAGATAGGCGCTGGCGTGTCAGCTACTGGTGCTGAAGCTTGCTGCTCGGCAGGTGACGTTCTAGGTGGCTCCCATGCATTAGATGGGGTTTTCATACTCATAAATAGCCAAACAAACCCTGCCACAAATATCAGTAACAAAACCCAAGGTAACCACTGCCAAAAGGTTGCTTTGCTTTTAGCCTTTGGGGATGATGACATATATGACCTCTATGAATTTAAAGTGTAGAAATAAAAGAGTTGAGTGCTAGGAGGTGTCCTGACACTTTTACAAAAACAAATATTGGTAAATACGAATTATAACTGTGCTTATTATACAATAGTAAGCCATCGTGTAGCCTTTCAGTTATTACTCTCAACGGTAGCTTTACGCGCTACGAGTTAGTGACTAGTATCTAAAAACAGCGGCTAAAACTAGCAGCTAAAAACAACAAGCAGAAAACAATAGGATAGAGCATGTCAAATACCAACCAACCTCTCACCTCACCCTCTACTAGCAATAATTATTCTTCATCCATAAGCCCGCAACAGTTAGCCAAGTTTTGTGATGATTACCTACAAGCCGATGACTTTAAGGATTACTGCCCGAATGGCTTACAAGTGGATGCTGGTAAACCTATCCAGCGCATTATTACTGGCGTAACGGCTTGTGAGGCTTTAATTGATGCCGCTATCGCTGCAAAAGCTGATGCCATTATGGTGCATCATGGTTATTTTTGGAAAGGAGAGCCTGAGCCTATAGTAGGCATGAAAGGTAAGCGTATTCGTAAATTGATGCAGCACGGCATCTCGTTAATTGCTTACCACTTACCTCTAGATGCTCACCCTACTATTGGCAATAATGCCGTGCTTGCCCAGAGTTTAGGACTTACTATTACTGGCGCGCTTTATCCACATGAGTCGCATCCGGTAGGTAATATAGCGACTGGTAAGGCGCAGACGGCAGCAGATTTGATAAAGACTATTACTCAAGTGTTAGCTCGTGAGCCTTTGCATATTGCAAGTGGCTATGAGCCAAGTGGCAATAATCACAGTTTAATCAATCAAAGTTACATTGATACTGAGCAGTCAGACTCATCTATGATAGCAAATGACCGCTTTATTGCTGAAGATTCAGCGCAGACAGATCCTAGGCTAATTGAACGGATAGCTATATGTACTGGGGGCGCACAAGATATGATTGAGCAAGCCGCGCTAATGAACTGTGATGCTTATATTTCAGGTGAGATATCAGAAAGGACGACTCATAGCGCTCGTGAGTTAGGAATTGATTACTTTGCTTGTGGACACCATGCCACTGAACGCGGTGGTATCAAAGCACTTGGAGAACTAGTTAGCAAACAATTCAAAATAGAAGTAAAATTTGTCGATATTGTCAACCCTGCATGACTGTTAAGTTTTATTACTGCTTTGTTAACATAACTTGAATAATTGCTATCTTTACCGCAAATAGTATAATTGTAAAAAGAATGTTTTGTCATGAAACTTTCCATTAACTAAAGCCTCCGGTTATAGCGCTAAGATCTTTAATTAGATTATTGTCCTTTACTTTTATTAGAGTAAAGCAATTAGTTTAAAGCCTTAAATTATTTGAGTTTTTAGATTAGCTTAGCGTTGCAATCACTGTTCAATTTGCTCTCAAGAGACATGAATAATCATGTCATCTGAATATTAAGAGAGTCCGCAGTGCCGCTGGATGACAGCCTATTGATAGTCCACTTTTTAATAATACTTTTAGAAAGGGCTCATCAATTATTTATAATATTAAATTTGGTTAGTTGTATATTTTGATAGGTGCTTGTTTTATAAGTTGCTTTAAATTTCAAAATTTAGCTAAACATTATTCGCGCTGTCATCGCAATAACTTATTCATGACCTTACCTATGTACCATATAGTCAGTTTGCAACGAGGGAGCTTGTTAAGTTCATAGCCTTCATTGCTATTAATGTGCCTAATATTATTGTTGAAAGTTTTATTATTAAGGAACATTTAGAACTGATTACTACCTTTAGTCTTTGATTTTTGATGGTCTTGTTAATGCAAGATTCGCAATCATCCTTCCTGCTATGACTAGCAGGCTAGAGACTGAAATAGTAAGCGCTATATTGATGCAAAGCAATACCTCACTCACAACTAGGTGCTAGAGCACTTTTGAGAGAAGTATTGTGCCAGTATGAAATTCACAGCGGTCGATATGACTACTGCTGAGTACTGTACTTGCTGGTAAGTAGGATGGCTACAATTAGGAGAAATCCATGCAGCGTATTACTTATCGTGTAAAAGTGTCTGCACAAGGTGCCAAACGTCGTATCTCATATTTACTACGTCCAGCCAAGCGTTCACTCAACACCAAAAGTAACCTCGTTCCATCGGTTAAAGTAGCTCGTTTTAATAAATCAAGAAAAATGGTGCAAGTATCCAGTATTGCTCTACTGTCTTTACCGGCCAGAAGTCTTACGCCGGTGGAAGTACCTATCCCTGCTTATGATCAAGTGATGTTAGATAAAACCTTAACCATTGCCGCCGTCCCTGGTGATAGCACTTATTTTGCCACAGATGGTTTTCAGCACGGTTTCGGCTATGACCTAGTACGCAATTACGCTGATGAGCTTGGTGTGTCTATCGACTTAAAAGCTTATGCTAGTGAAGAAGCCGCTCTAAATGCTCTAAAATCTGGCGATGCCGATATGGCTTTAACCACCGCTAGCACTGAGCTTAGAAATGAGTTTGCCCTACCCTCAGTAAATATCAGCTGTGGCTACGATAGCAGCTTGACCCAAAACGGTTTGAATCCGAAAGTTAGTTGGACCTTTAATAATGCCAATGACCCTTTAGCAAAAGGGGCTAGTAGCTTTTTGTGTGACAATATCAAAATTGATAATACCCAAAAGTTAGCGGCTTTTTATAATCAAAAGCTGTTAAAAGACGCTTATAGCCAACAGCACTTTCAGCAAACTTTGACTGAAAAACTACCAGACTATCAAACCCAGTTTGAGCAGCAGGCACAGAACTATAATCATGACTGGGAACTATTAGTCGCGATGGGCTATCAAGAGTCGCATCTAGATGCCAACGCGGTATCACCTACTGGGGTACGTGGTATTATGATGCTGACCAACAGTACCGCAAAAGCTATGGGCGTCTCTGACCGCGTCGATCCTTATCAGAGTATTGGTGGCGGAGCTCGTTATTTAAAGCAGGTAAAGGCTGACTTTGCCGACGTGCCAGAATCAGAGCGGATATGGTTCGCCCTTGCCGGCTATAACATGGGACCTAATGCGGTCAAACGCATTCAGCGTAAGCTACGTGAACAAGGTATCGATGATAAAAGCTGGGCTAATGTCTATGCTTACTTATCGGATAATAGAGCGTCAAACAGCCGTTTCGGACAGGCCATGCATTATGTAAGTAATATTAGAAGTTATCTTGAGACTATCAAAACGCATAGTGTCTAAAAGCTTTCGTTTTATGAGCTGAAAATTAATATTGATTTATACAACAAAAAAGCTGCTCTTAATAATAAGAGCAGCTTTTTTTGATTCAGTTTTAAGCTACTTTATCTTTTTGCTGAAAACCCCTCTTAACGATTAGGAACCGTCAAGCGTTGACCGCGTTGTAGCATAGTATCAGCTGGTATATTATTCATATCAGCAAGCTCTTTGGTAGAAATACCATATTTACGAGCCAGCCCAATCAAACTATCACCTGAGCCTACAGTATAGCTTACGGTAACCTTAGGTACTTTGATAGTCTGTCCACGCTGCAATTGTGCATTAGCGACTAGGCCATTGGTTGCTGCTAAGTCTTCAACCGCAACCCCAAAGCGCGCAGCTAAAGCTATTAGGCCATCGCCAGATTGCACTTTATAATTCTCCGTATTACTCAGCTTTTTGCCAGTACTGGCTGTGCTGCTACTTGCTTTGTCGCTACTGGCTGAGGAGCTACTACTTGAATTGCTAGAGCTAGAAACGTTACTGGAGCTACTACCTGCCGCAGGTATAGTAAGCGTGCGCCCTAATATTAGATTAGAGGTAGTGCTTAGATTATTAGCAGATGCTAAATCACTGACACCAATTTTATAACGATTAGCCACTCCAGTTAGGGTATCACCAGATTGAATCTTATAACTAATAGGTTTATCGTTAAGCTTATTGTCTACCTGAGATTTTGAGGCCGGTACTTTGATGGTTTGACCCCGTTGCAAGCGCGCTCTAGCATCAAACCTGCTATTAACCGCCGCAATTTCAGTAGCGCTTACCCCTAAGCTATTAGCAATCCCAATAAGGGTATCGCCTGATTTAACGGTATAATTGCTAGTAGCTACTGAGCTGCTAGTCGTATTGCTGCTAGAGCTACTACTAGTAGTAGCCGTCACATCAACATTCGCAGGGATCTTCAAAGTTTGACCGACAAACAGTGAGTCAGTAGTACCAATACCGTTTAGGCTAGCTAATGTCTCGGTAGTAATATTGAATTGCTTGGCAAGGGCGATTAAGCCATCGCCCGATTTAACTTTATAGTTCTTAGTCGCTATAGTAGCTTTACTGCTATTACGTGAAGGAGCAGCTGGAGTAACCGCGGGGGCTTTTACTTTACCGGGAACTAACCAAAGCTTCTGACCTCTTAACAAGTCAGCACGGCTACTTAGATTATTATAAGTGGCTAGCTGAGTCACTGACAAACCGAAACGATTGGCGGTGCCGATTAGCGTATCGCCACTTTGAACCACATAACTTTCCGGTTGGCTTGCAGCACTGCTATTACTAGTAGCTAACGGCTCGATAGTTTTGGCGTTATAGAGATATAAGGTACTACCCGATAATAGCTTGGCTCTGGGATCTATTTGGTTCCATTCAGCGATATCACGCCATTCTACCCCTGCTCTGCTAGCAATATTAGATAAGGTATCGCCGCGAACAACCGTATAAGTGCTGCGTTTACCTTGTGGTTTTGCTTTAGTATTAGCACTGGTTGCAAAGCTTAGCTTCTTCTCTTTGCCACTGGCTTCTAGAACCGACTGCTGCGTCTGTATCGCTGAGAGCTTGATATTGCCATCAACAGCACTAACGATGTCGCGTTGGTCAGGAGTCTGTCTCTGAATCTGTTGCGCGATGAAATCACGCTCTTCTTTACTCAGTGGCGGCTCTTGGACGATAGTATTATTGCGCGTGATCTGCGCTGAGGTAGTCGGTAGACTGTTACTACTCTTCAGCTCAGCATTAATTTTATTGGTCTCACTAGTAGTAATAGGTGGCTCAGTTCTGACCGTAGCGCTGCTGCTATAAACCGAGCTGCTAGTTGGACTAACAGTCGGCGAAATATAGCTGGTGGTTTGCTGCGGTACACTGGCACTAGCAGCATATTCAGCTAAGCCGCCACCTGTAGAAGGTAAAGATGTGCCAGTGTAAGGCTTATTGTTATAGCTTGGCGTAGAAGAGGACCCTGAATAGCTTGGCGCAGGTGTAGCGGTATTGCTAGAGGCGATGACATTGCTACTGCCGTTACCTCTTAACGCGCTCAATCTAGCGTCAATATTGACATCTACATCATTAGGAATAATCACTCGCTGCGGTCCTGATGAATCGATACGCGAAGAGGTCAATGCCGTGTTGAGTCTCTCAAGCTCATCGTAACTAACCCCAGTAATTTGCGAGACTTCCGCTAAACTAACGCCATAGTTGGCAGGGACACTACGGAAATGCTGACGGTTTGCGATAGCAGGCAGATAGACCCCAAACTGTGAAGGATTGGCGACGATTTCAGCAACCGCTAAAAATCGCGGCACGTAGTTCATGGTTTCTGTAGGTAATCTAAGCGACCAATAGTCTGTTGGCAAGCCTTGTGCCGCATTGGCATCAATAGCTTTTTGGACACGGCCAGGACCAGCGTTATAAGCGGCTAATGCCAGCTCCCAACTACCAAACTGATTATGCAAGGCGGTCAAGAAATCATAGGCTGCACGGGTTGACTCAATGACGTCACGGCGACCATCATAAGTGCTGCTCTGATTCAAACCATAAATGCGACCGGTACTAGGGATAAACTGCCAGAGACCTGCGGCTGCGGCACTACTGGTACCACTTGGATCATAGGAGCTCTCAATGACTGGTAATAGTGCCAACTCTGTGGGAATATTACGGCGTTCGGCTTCACGCACCGTATGATAAAGATAGCGACTGGCTCGCGCTGTCAGGCGATTTAGATAATCTTGTCTACTAGTGAACCAGCCTTTTTGCCCTTCAATACGTTGATTATAAATAGGGCGTCCAGCATTCATACGATAACCGGCGCGTAAGCGACTCCACAAATCACCATATTGCTGAATGGCTAGTTTATTGCCTTCCACCATGGTCATATCGCTGGCTTCTAATAAATCTGCCAACTCATCTAAGCTATCTGCATCTAGAAACGCTGTTGAATAATCATCAGTAGCTGTTGTTTTGGAAATTGTTGTTGTTGGCTGCTTGACTACGAGAGGCCCACGATTGCTCGTTCCGGTATTTTTTACCGCGGTGGTATTACTACAACCACTAATCAGTAGAACTGACACTGCAAGCGTCAAAGGTAAAGCAATAAATGAGCGAGTATTTGAAGGCACAGTAGACATAATAATGGGGGCTTCCTAGCAACGATAATAGATAATGAACAAGTGACTGGGTCAAGGCAATTAAATCATGATAAAACGCTAAAAGACTTTGTCATAATAGACGGTTAGGACATAATAGCTTGTTATAACAAGTATAATAGGCAATATAAAACAAAAATCATAGCCATATCAAAATTAATTGGCTACAAATAATATTTTTCGGTTAAATACCAATCACAACTATTGATCAATAACGACAAATCATTAATGGTTAATCGATATTTATCAATCAGCACTACTAATCACAA
>CBETCF010000081.1:0-9379 GCA_965534785.1 uncultured Psychrobacter sp. | reverse complement strand
GCTTAGCTATTGATGACTACTCTTTTTTAGATTATTCTTGCTAGCGTTAGTGAATAAGCTCACCAACCATCCTGGTTGTCCTGTTTTTACTAAATTCTCAATTTTATGTTGTGATTATAAAAACAATTAGTAGTGAGTTAATAACTCAAATTTATCATACTTATTTGTCATATCTAAACAGGTATTTGAGATAGGTGTTCATTTTATAGCTATTAAAGTTAGTAATCATTTAAGAAGTTTGATGCTGCTGACTCTTTTAATAGATGTATTTAGATTCATGATGTGGTGTAACAATTTATGACAGTTAAGCGTGTAAAAAAACAGCTTGTACAGCTAGTAATCGGTGTTAGCGTCTCATTTGGCGCAGTAGCAGCTAATGCCGCTATTCAGCCACCAACTATGGACAATACGGCTTACGTATTGATGGACTATAATACTGGTGAGATATTGGCGCAAAAAAACGCTAATGAGCCCCTTCCACCTGCCTCATTGACCAAAATGATGACCAGTTATATCATCGAACAGCGTTTGGCTTCAGGTGACTTGAAGGAAGATGAACAAGTTTTGATGAGTGAGAACGCTTGGTGTCGCGGTAGTAGTAGTCAATCGTGCATGTATGTTCCCGTCAATCAGACAGCCAGTGTTATCGATATGCTCCGCGGTATTATCATTCAATCAGGAAATGATGCCTCAACCGCAATGGCGGAACATATTGCCGGTTCTGAGTCCTCATTCGCCATCTTAATGAATGAGCAAGCAAAGAAATTAGGGATGGAAAACACTAACTTTGTCAATCCAACAGGCATGCCAGCTGAGAGTCATAAATCATCAGCGCTTGATTTGGCTAAGCTTGCCCGCGCTATCATCAAAAACAGCGGTGACTACTACAGTTTGTATGCTGAAAAAGAGTTTACTTATAATGGTATTACTCAAGGTAACCGTAACGCCTTGCTAGCTACTGACTCAACCGTTGACGGTCTAAAAACAGGTCATACCAATGCTGCTGGTTACTGCTTAGTAGCCTCTAGCAATCGTGATGGTATGCGTCTGATTTCTGTGATCATGGGCACTGAAAGTCAGCAAGCCCGTGCTGATCAGTCTCGTGAACTATTAAACTGGGGCTATGGTCACTTTACTACAGTTACCAAAGCGCCTGCTGGTCAATTCGTTAGCAAAGTACCTGTTTGGTTCGGTGAAGCAGAAGAGGTTGAATTAGCCACCGCTGATAACTTACAGATACTGACCACTAAAACGCAAAAGAATAAAATCACTACTGTGGTTGATATTCCTGAGAGCTTAGAAGCTCCCATTACTAAAGGTCAAGAAATCGGCAAAATGATGGCGGTCATTGACGGTAAAGCGGTTGCTTCTGTGCCTATTATCGCAACTAACGATGTAGAACAATCTGGTTTTTTCAGTCGTATGTGGCAGCATGTAGTACGTTGGGCATCGAACTTGTTTTAATAAATAGCTGTTGTTAACGCTAGAAAAGAGGCCAAATACGCGGTATTTGGCCTCTTTTTATTATCATTTTATTGTTTCTTTAATAAATGATGTAGAGCATTACTATCTTCAGTCGCTGCATAACAATAGTCTACTCCGGCAGCTTTCAGCGAATACTCAAAATTGGTTAAAAACAGTTTCTGATGTGTTGGATACCAATAAATAATTAATACTCGATTGCGAGCTTCTTCTGCACGAATCAATCTAGCTATTTGCGCCGCCTTCTTAGGTAATACCTGTTGTGCGATCATCACTACCTCTATCTTGCTATCCTTAAGCTCTTGTAGCACTGACAGCTCATGCTGTTTGCCTATCACTGTAGCGCCCAAACGTTTTAACTGCTCAACCTCTGCGCCCATTTTTTCATGGTAATAATAAATAATATTCATATTAGTGAGAGATTTTTCAGCGTGCTGAAAGTTGCTTTGGTAAGCATCTTGTAGCGGGAAAACGACCTTGAATTGGCTACCAACTTTTAGCTCACTATTGACCTCAATAGAAGCTCCTAATAGCTGTATAACCTGGTTAATGACCGGTAGGCCAACGCCCGCTCCTTCATAATCACGAGTATAGCTCGAGTCTATTTGAAAAAACGGCTCAAAAATATCCTTAAGATATCTGTTATCAATACCTATACCAGTATCGCTTACTTTAATCTCCCAACGAATGCTTTTGTTAAAATGATTCAACTGCGACTCAATGATGACCTCTCCACTGTCGGTAAACTTAATAGCATTATCAATTAAAGTCATCAAGATCTGCTTAATTTTATGGCCATCGCCCTCAAGCTTATAATCTACGTGATGAATGCGACTAATTAGCTCCAAACCTTTTTGTTTGGCTACCTCTTCAAACTCAGCAAACAGATCTGACAGTAGCTGTAGCGGATTAAACTCACTAATATTGACACTAACTTGACCTTTCTCTATTTTATTAAGCTGAATAATTTGCTCAATCGTTGCCTCTAGATGCTGGCTACCTTTATGGATAATAGCTAAAGTGTCCTTTTGCTGCTCACTGGCATATTGATTATCTAGTAATTGTAAACCGCCAGAGATAGCATTTAAGGAGGTTTTTAGTTCATGAGTGATCATGCTCTGAAAGTTATTACGCTGTACATTGAGGGACAAATCTTTGTTATACAGCTGCTGCTCGAAAACGGCCAACTCCTCAAGCTCTTGCTGTCTTTCTTGTAGGCGCTCAAATAAACTGACTAAGGCTAGACGAATATCTCTAAGCTCTTTGAATTTGAAACCTTGTTGAATAGCCGGTAGCTGCTCAGCTTCAGAATTACTAACTAAGATCTGGCTAACCTTTGCTAGCTCAGTCAAGTCATCGGCCACTAATCTCAAACGCCTTAGTAGATAGAACACGCTAGCAACAACGGCTAAAATGATACTGAGTAACAGTAAATAATGCTGGTACAACCACTCGGAGCGCAGCTTTTTTATGTCTAAAGTAATATTAATATAACCAATTAATACTTCTGGTGTCGCAAGAGCCTCACTACTTTCTGCCTCACTACCTTGTCTATCACTAGCCTCTGATTGCGGTGAATTATAATAGTTACTACTGCCTAAATAGCGGCTAGTTACTGCTCTGTTGAAGCTAATGCTATCGGCAAATAGCGCATTATACCAATCGCGATTATTGCGCGCGATATCACTATTATCAACTGCGAGTATGGGAGAGTCAGTAGAATAAAAAGTTATATTACTTAAGGTGGGATCATTATCCAATAGCAAGTTAATCTGTCTGGCGACCAAGCTAGCACCATCTACCGTTGAGGCACTATTAACCAGTAGCTTGGATAACTGCTGCACTTGTAGACGCTGCTGTTTATAGTGTTGGACAAAACCATATATCGCAAATAAAAAACAGACAGCAATAAACGCCACTAAAATAGTCTGAAAAACTGATCGTCTAATGAGATTAGCTATAGTTAGCGAGGAAGGGTTGCTCATATTATTCACTTAAGGTAGCACAGCTGGTAGTTATAATAACTGATGATATAAGCAAGGAGCTAGATTAATAGCTACTAAGGTTGCCGATAGTATAGCTATAAAGACTACTGTTAAAATAGCTTTGAAGCTAGACCTCTACCATAAAATAAAAAGGCAAGGAATACGAGTGATTCCTTGCCTTAACTGATAGTTCCTACTAATAAATACTTTCTAGCCCTAAATAGACAACTATTAACGCTTTTTATCGCTACGCTTGTCACTTTTCTTATCGCGTGAGGTGTACTTGTGCGCACGGTTGCGTTCACGTTGTTTGAGCTGCTGAGCTTTCGCTTTGGTTGGCGTATCGCTCTTATTAGCATAAGGGTTTTCATTGAGTTTAAAGACCACGTTCAATGGCGTGCCTTCAAGCTTAAATACTTCACGGAATTGGTTTTCTAGATAACGCTGATAGCTCTTTGGCAATGAGCCGGTCTGATTGCCATGAATGACAATCACTGGCGGATTGTGACCACCGATATGCGCATAACGCAGCTTGATACGGCGACCAGATACTGTCGGTGGCGGATTAGCAGCGACTGCATCTTGCAAAATCTGCGTCAAACGGTTGGTTGAAACCTCAAACATAGAGGATTTATAAGCGCGTAGGATAGACGGATAAAGATTACCAACGCCTGTTCCATGCAAAGCTGATATTAGATGTACCTTAACGTAAGGAATAAAGTTAAAGCGACGATCCATCTCAATCTTGATATAGTCTTTTTGATCGACACTTAGACCATCCCACTTATTAATGGCCACCACTAAAGCACGTCCAGCATCTAAGGCATAACCAATCATGTGCAGATCTTGGTCAACGATGCCTTCTTGCGCATCGATAACAATTACGGTTACGTTTGAGTCTTCAATAGCCTGCAAGGTCTTGATAACTGAGAACTTCTCTACTTTTTCATCGATTTTGCCGCGGCGGCGTACCCCAGCCGTATCGATTAGTACATAATCCTTACCTTCGCGCTGATACGGAATATAAATACTGTCACGAGTGGTACCTGGCATATCAAACACCACCACTCTATCTTCACCAAGCAATCTGTTCACTAGCGTTGATTTACCAACGTTAGGTCGACCAATAATCGCTAGCTTGAGACCATTTGGCTCTTGGATGTTATCTTGCTCAGGCATATCGGCAGTGATGACTTCTAGCAAGTTACCGACGCCGCGACCATGACTGGCAGCCATTGGGAAAGGTTCGCCCAATCCTAGCGCATAGAACTCTGCTGGCGCAGAATCATGAACGCCATCGACCTTATTAGCAACCACATAGACAGGCTTGCCTAAGGTGTGCAAAAACTTACCAATCTCAGCATCAGCTCCAATCATGCCAGCTCTAGCATCAACGACGAAGACGATGATGTCCGCCTCATGAATAGCAGTATGCGACTGCTCAGACATATAGTCATCAATATTGCCGCTGCCGTCATCAGCTTCACCAATACCGCCGGTGTCTACTACGATGAAGGCTTTGCCCTCATAAACAGCATCGCCGTATTGACGATCACGCGTAAGACCGGATAAGTCAGCTACTAAAGCTTGACGGCTTTTGGTAAATTGATTGAATAAGGTAGATTTACCTACATTTGGGCGACCGATTAAAGCCACTACAGGCTTGATACTCATGGGTTACTCTCAATAATAGTCAGTAACAGATAATGACTGTAGCAATAGACCACAAATTATCCTAGACCTAAATAAATAATAATAATAAATGATAGCAATATCGTTGAATTTGACTTCAATCACTTTAGACTATTGGTGTGCCAAATAGCGCTAACTGCTAGCTAAATTATAGCCAAACGTGTGTCACAGACAAGGGCGCAAGAGTACGTGAATTCGTGGCTTTAAACAAGCTTTAATGGAAGGCAATAAACGCTGAATCAACAGCGTTTATGAAGGATAAGCTTTCTATGCCAAAACAAAAATAACTATCTAGGAAGCTGCCAAACTGCCACTTGACCTGTTTTGCTTTGAGTCATCAAACGATTGCCTACTACTTTTAGACTACTTAAAGCGCCTTTAGTTTCTACGCGGCTAACGATAGTGCCTGAGGCTGGATTGAATAAATGTACAATACCATCCAAGTCTCCGACCGCAATATAATTACCAATCATCACCGGATTCGTAAGTTCACGATAGGCAAGCTCATCACTTTCCCATAAGCTCTCACCAGTACTACGGTTATAAGCGACGACTTTGCCATCTAAGCTAGTAGCGATAACTTGCTGATTATTGGCTGCTAAAGACTTTAGACTAGCCAATTCATTAACAAACATCACTTCTCTAGAAGCTAAATCGATACCTAATAGTTGACCACTGTAGCTAATAGCGAATAGCTGATTATTATCAACGATAGGCATACCATCGACATCGCTCATGCGCTCAACTTCACTACTGCCGGTACCGATACCGACGCGGCGTGACCATTGTGGCAAGCCATCATCAACCGTAATAGCATGTAAGCGGCCATCAGCGGTAGCCACTAGAGCAGTCTTATCATCTAATAACGTTGGCTCAGCAGCACCGCGAACACTAATCGTTGGCACTCTAGTAGAAAACTGCCAAACTGACTGACCGTTTTGTAGCGATAGACCATGTAGGAAACCATCAGTCGCTGATAAAATAACACGGTTATTGGTAATAAGCGCGGGCGTCAACACGGAAGCGGACAACTGTTTTTGCCAACGTTTGGCACCCGTAGTACTGTCAAAGGCTATTACTTGCCCGCTACGAGTACTCACCACCGCAGTCTGGCTAAAAGCATCGAGAGCAACGCCGCCGGTGATCTCTTCACCAACGCTGAATGACCATAAACGCTGACCAGCACTATCAAAACCGGTGAGATTACCACCACGTCCTGCGACCACTATCTGACCATTATCGTAGCCCACTTGTAGATCTAAAGGATCTTTTTTGCTAGCGCTTTTACCCGTATCAACACTAAATACAGGCTGAAGCACGCTGACAGGCTGCGCAATTTGTACTAGCTTGACAGGATCATTGACCACTGGCTTAATACCACGATTACAGCCCACAGCAGCGGTAGCCATTAACGCTACTATTGCCACCTGCATGACAGTCTTTTTCACAGTATTGCTCTTTATAGTTTGGCTTGCCTGAACAGATCGGGTCATTATATTCTCACTACAAAATTAACGGTCAATAAATTGGCTATGACTAAAGATAATATCAGCACACATAAGATATCAGTTATTGCACAGCCATCACTATACTTTGATACGGGTATAAATATAGATATAAATGATAAAGGTATCAACTACAAAAAGCGTAAATCTGTTAAAACTATACAAACATGGAAATTATACGATGGTTTTACTGCGCTTGTTGTGCAGGCTCGTTGCTATTGTTAATCTCGCTAGTATCATTGGCGTCGTTGCTAACATCAATATTAACATCACTAGCGTCCAGACTCTCAGGACTAGCTGTCTGTTGGATAAGGCTAGTTTGCGCTTCGATAGGCTCGGGATATAGACCTAAGCTCTCCATTTTTAGCGCTAATACCGCACGAGTCTCATTGCGAGCACTAAGTAGCTTCCACGCGTTATTATAGGCTTTGACTGCGGCATCATCGTTATTTTGCGCTTGATAGATATCACCTAATAACTCTTGTTGGCTGGCTTCGAACGAGCTAGGTAAATCACTTTTGGCCTCAGCCAAAGCGGCATCTACTTGCCCTGAGGCTAACAATACTTGCGCGTGACGTAAGCGCGTTATAGCTTTGATGCCAGCATCATCTAGATCAATAGCCAAAGCTTGTTTTAAGCTATCAGCTGCTCCCTTGAAGTCATCGCTATCTACTTGTAGACGTGATTTTAGCATTAGCGCTTGCCAAGCATATACGGAATCGCCATGAGCACCAACTAAGCTGTCGATATTACTATTGAGCTGAGTACGACTTTCATCTAAGGCCGTTAGCGCTTCAGCTTCTAGATCTGGATTTTGAGCCATAAGCGAGACTTGTTCATTCAATAACTGTATATCAGCATACTGATCGGCGGCTACTGTATCAACGCGCGCATGGTTATTTTGCCAATAAGTCCAACCAAAATAGCCAGCTAGCGCGAGCAAAATAATCGTGACAATATTGCCGCCGTATTGCTTTAGCGCTTGCATCGAATTGTCTGAGTTTGGCGAACTAGGATTCAAAGCCATGGGTATTTACCTGATTGAAATTTATAGTGAATGCTTGTTTTGTAAAGCTAAAAGCATTGACCCTGATAAGGTGAATGCTTTGTTTAGACACGCTAACTTTACGATTGCTTAACTGAAAAATTGGCTGCATCTAACAACCACTCTTGGGCAACGGTGGTTTGCTCACCAGTCTGCATATTTTTAATGCTAAGAGTATGGTCTTCAAGTTCTTGCTGAGCCAAAATAACTGTCAATGCCGCGCCTGATTTATCCGCCTTCTTCATTTGCGCTTTTAGACTAGTCGCACTGGCCATCTTGATCCGTAAGTCAGGGCGCTGAAGTCGCAGATTTTGTGCATAACAAATGCCAGCGCTATAAACGTCCGGATGCGCTACCACAAAAACGTCACAAGCTGAAGTTTCTGCAAAAGGCGCGACTACTTCAATAAGCAATAATAAGCGCTCAAGACCCATGGCAAAACCAACGGCTGGCTCAGACTTCACCGGTTTATCACTCTTTGCGCCGATAGACTTTAATTGTCCAATCAGACCGTCATAACGGCCACCCGCACAAACGGTAGCTTGACTGCCAAGCTTGTCGGTCACCCACTCAAAGACAGTCTTGTTATAGTAATCAAGACCCCGTACTAGATGCGGGTTAATCTCAAAGTCGATGTCCAATTCTGTCAAATAAGCTTGGACTTGCTCAAAATGCGCGACACTTTCCTCACCCAAAAAATCAGCAAGCTTAGGAGCGTCAGCCAGTAGCGCTTGCGTGCTAGCTTCTTTACTATCTAAGATACGTAATGGATTAGTGGTCAGGCGACGCTTGCTATCTTCATCAAGCTGCTCTTGTTTATCCGTCAAATAACTAACCAATGCATCACGATATGCATGACGCTCATCAATCTCACCTAAGCTGTTAAGCTGCAAGCGCATCTCATCTTTGAGACCAAGCTCTTGCCACATTAGGTGCGTCATAGCGATCAGCTCTGCATCTGCATCAGGCAGCGGGCTACCGAAGCTCTCAACCCCTAATTGATGAAACTGACGATAGCGACCTTTTTGTGGACGCTCATAGCGGAACATTGGGCCGATATACCAAAGCTTGGGCGTATCACCGCGTAACAAGTTATGCTCGATAACGGCTCTTACCGCTCCTGCGGTACCTTCAGGACGTAGGGCCAGCGGCGTTGGTGGCTCCGACTTATCGGTAAAGCTATACATCTCTTTTTCAACGATATCAGTCGCGCCGCCAATAGCACGAGCAAATAGATCAGTCTGCTCAACGATAGGCAAGCGCATATGCTCATAACCGTATCGACCTAGAATATTAGCTAGTACCGCTTCCAATTGCAGCCACTGTGCTGACTGGCCCGGTAAGATATCATTAAACCCTTTAATAGCTTTTATCATGGTACGGTTCTATCCTCAAACATGCCATTTTTGACAATATATAATTATTTTATAGCGATTTTATCCGACTCGAATAATCTCGTTTTCACGTGCCTTGGCTAATTCTTCGGCGTGAGCGCGTACCATTTGTTCAATTTCATCTACTAAATTATCAGTATCAATTAGATGACTCTTTTCGCCCATCCGGTAAACGAGAGATTTAGGAGCGGCACCAACGATTCCGATATCAGCTTCTTTAGCCTCACCCGGACCATTCACTTTGCAGCCAATCACTGACAAGTTCATTGGCTCACG
>CBETCF010000080.1:0-9592 GCA_965534785.1 uncultured Psychrobacter sp. | reverse complement strand
ATTAGATTATGCGGCCCTTTTTATTATGAATGTCCCGTCCTAGAATGAGTTGACACATTTTAGGCGATTTAAAGCTTATTTATATTTATTTAAACTATTGCCAAGCCATTACCCTTTAGCGTAAATTCTATGTCTCTATTATCGACTAAATTTGCTTTTTTATGTCTGTATTCCTCTCAAACTTAAACTCTATTATCACAAAGCTACGTCAGCTCACTTGGAATATCTCAATAACGTCAGCTTTGTTTGCTATCGCTTCAATAGTAGCTATACCGTCAGCTCATGCAGAGTACTGCAACTGCAATGAGGGCAAGATCTATACTATCGATATAGCTGAGCTAAATGCAGCGCACCCTAAGCAATTTAACCTAGAATTAAATAACGCTTATTACCAGCTGGTCGATAATAACGGTAAAGTTATTCAAGATAAGCTCTATGATGTAACGCCTTATGAAGATGGTCGCATCGTTGCCAAGCGCGGCGGCTACTACGGGGTAATCGATGCTACAGGCAAAGTCGTTATAGCCTTTGAATACGATGAGATTGAATTATTAGCAAACGGCTTTTATCAGCTCGCTCAATACTTTGGCAGTCAACCAGCCACAGCGATAGCCGATAATTCAGGTGATTGGCTCTACCCTGCCAGCGGAGCGTTTGAGAAAAACACCCAAGTCGATCATTTCTACAGGAATAAAACCAAAGGCGTCACTTACTTTAAGGTTTTAAAAGACGGTAAATACGGTCTGATTAATAGTCGAAAACAAACCTTAATCCGACCGACATATGACGAGATGGAGCTATTGAATACTAGTGCTCATGAGCGCTTGTTTATCAAGGCAACATTGAAACATAAAGTTGGCTTAATCGATCAATATCAAAAAGTCATCATCCCTTTTAGTGAAAATACTACTATTGAAAATTTTAACGAAGACAAACAGCTATTTAGCGTTAAATCTTACGTGCCCCAAGGCGATGGCAATATAGGACACTTAAATAGAGAAACGGTTACCGCAGAGAGTCTGATAAACGCGAATGGCGAAACACTAATAAAGTCAGAGTCTAGTATTAGACTACTTAATAGCGAGCTTTACGAATATAAAGATGCTGATAAGTACGGTATCGTTGATCGTAACGGAGTGATCTTATTGCTCGCAGAGTTTGATCATTTATATAGTCAGTATAGCCAATACAATGCGCCTATTTTGGCGGCTAGAGATCAAAAAATAGCTATTATTGTCAAAGATAATCAACAAAGACTAGTCGTTGATACGTTTTATGATGCCTTGGAGTTAACTTATGACACTTATACTTTAAGTGAGATCCAAAATCAGACTGTGCATGATACAAACGACGCAAACAGCGATGAAAAAGTTAGTGATGAAGGCCCAGATAGTGCTACTAGTACAGTAAGAATCACTAAACAAGCCAATAGCGAGCTTCAAGCTAACACTTATAACCCCAATAACACTCATTATATCGCCCGTAAAGACTATAAATTTGGCATAGTCGATAGTCAAAATAAGATAGTAGTACCGCTTATTTATGACGAGCTGAGTTATTTTGAAAGCTTTATAAAAGTAAAAAAAGGTAGTAAATACGGCCTGCTTACCAATAATAATGAGACTATAAAACCCTTAATACACGATGATATCGTCCCACTTAGTGACTCAAATGGCACTAGAGATAACATCGGTATCGTATTTACCAAGGATAATCAGCAACAACTTACTGATAAGTTTGGTAGTATTTTGACGCCTTTTTCTGACTATCGATTTGTTGAAAATAAGCTTCAGTATTTAGATAATATGAGTGTTATTGAAAAACAGGGCAAGTATGGTTTGTTCAGTGTTACAGACAAAAAGATAATCGTTCAACCCATCTATGAAGACTTTTTTGAGCGTATCTATAACGATAGCATTCTTGCTCAATTAGACGGCAAAAAGGTACTGATAGACATCTCAGGTAATATACTTGTTGATGACTTATCACAGTATGCTGAGATTAAGCGCTCAAGCAAAGAGAATAATATTGTGGTAAAAACATACGATGATAAATATGGAGTCATAGATTATCAAGGCGAGACTATCATACCAGCAGCCTACGAATCCTTAGAATTACAAGAGTTATCCAATAGCTATGATGCGATATGGGGTGAAAATAAAGAGTCTATATTGTTTTATGTCGCTGAAAAAAAAGGCAAATACGGTATTTTTGATCATAGCGGCAAACGTGTAGCGCCAATAGCCTATAGCTATATACAATCTCTGACTTATCCTCCTTACTTTTTAGTAGGTAGAGAGCACAATGCTGGCAGTGAGGACGATGACGATACTCAAAATAGTAATTTGGGGCTGATGGATTCAACAGGTAAGTTGGTCGTTGCTATGGATTACCAGAGAATAATAAACAATCCTTATGATCCTGAAGGTAAGCTATACGTTATTGATACTCAGAAAAAGGTTGTGAAAACTTATGACAAGAACGCAACCTTAATAGACACTCAAAACTTACAGGCATTTAAAAAAACGAATGAATGGTATAAAGATTAAGCGGTGAATTAGGATAGAAATTGTTTGCTGCTCTCTACAAGTTTTAAAATGAGAACTACCCCACTACTAATCGCATTAATTGAGTACTGATATAACCGCCAAAAGTCCCTACGGCATAGCCTAATATTCCCAAAAACACCCCAACCGGTGCCAGGGAGGGGTGAAAGGCGGTAGCGACAATTGGCGCTGAAGAAGCACCGCCAGTATTGGCATTGGAGCCTACCGCTAGGAAGAAAAAGGGCGCGCGGATGAGTCTAGCGAAGATAAAAATCATAATTACATGAATAGTCATCCAAACCAGTCCGATTAATAGCAAGCGCCACTGCGAGACGATACCGGCAAGATTAATCTGCATACCGATAGCGGCGATGAGTACAAAGATAAATACCGTACCGATTTTGGAAGCACCCACGTGATCTAATCGACGAATTTTGGTAAAGGAGAATACCACCCCTATTAAAGTAATTATCACCACCATCCAAAAAAATGAGCTGGCAAAACTGTATTGTACCGCCCAATCGTAGGGTGCAAAAGCATTTGCAATTTGACCACCAACGAAATGTGCAACGCCTACCATAGCGAAGCATAAGCCAAACATTACCATCAAATCATTTAGAGTCGCTGGACGTGCATTATCACGCTCATAGCTCTCAACTGCCGCTATCACCTTATCGATACTGCTCGAATCAGCTTTGAGTAATCGATCTATCTTGTCGCTGTGCTTTGCTAACACCAAAATGACTAGCAACCATAGCGAGGCATTGGTAGTATCGACCAAAATCATCATGCCAAATAAGTCATCACTGACTCCAAACAGCTCTTTCATTGCTGCCTGATTCGCCGCCCCACCAATCCAGCTGCCCGCTACCGCTGAAAATCCGCGCCACAAGGTATCATCGGTGAACATCGTGGGCGATACCCATTTTGCCAAGCCTAAGCTAATCGGCCCACTGATGACAATAGCGACGCTAGCCGCCATAAACATGGCAATAGCTTTCCAGCCTAAACCTAATATTTTGGGCACATCCATCGATAAGGTCATCAGTAATAAGCTGGCAGGTAATAGATAAGTGGCGGTAAAGCCATAAATCTGTGAACCGATACCTTCAGCAAAAACCCCTAAGCTATTAAGCGTGGCAGGTATAAAGCAGCACAGCACAATACCGGGCAACACCGCATAAAAACGTCGCCAAAACTTACCTGGCAACCCTTGGGTATAAAATACCAGTCCGATAATGGCCATGATAATACCAAAGGCTAAGGGCAGACTATCTATCTTTATAGTAGCAACAGCTAAGTGAGAGGCAACAAGCATGGCATATAGTCCAGCAAATAAAACTTGGCAGTATAGTCAAGGCTTGGAGTTGGCGCAACAATAAAACTTAGCCTAACCTTTTACTTGAGCCGAGAATTAACCTTGCTATTATCCAAATAGAAGTCCAGACACAAAAAAGCCAGACACTAGCTATCAACTAGTTATCTGGCTTTCTTTAAAACGTCTGTGACTAATTTAAGGGCTTAAGCCTAGCTAACAGTGCTATTACTTAAACCACTAAAGATTAGCTTATTACGAGTTGCCACCACGGTTACCACGATTACCGCTTGGACGACCTTGGCCGCCTGAACGATTGGCTGGGCGACCTTGGCTACCGCTAGGACGGCCGCGACCTGTTGCTGCACGATCACCGCGTGGAGCGCTTGTGCCATCACCACGGCTTGGACCAGTACGCTTACCTTGGTAAGGCTTGCCACCAGAGCGTTCGCTTGGCTTGCCAGCGTTTGAGCCTGCATAGCCACTATCATTGCTAGCGCGTTGACCAGTGCCTTTGCTGCTATCGCTTGAGCGACCACGGTTAGGAACACCGCCGCCTGACTTAGCCGCATAACCGCCGCCATTACCTGAACGACCACGACCACTGCCACCGCCGTTAGAACGACCGCGACCACGACCTTTAGGCTTGCTATCACTAGGAACGTAGCTCTTCTTAGGCTCCATACCTTCGATAACGGATACTTCCATTTTACGATTTAGGTAACGGTTAATGTTATTTAGCTGTGGACGGTCATCCATGCTACATAAGCTGATAGCTACACCAGTACGACCGGCACGACCACAACGACCGATACGATGGACGTAATCTTCAGTTTGGCGCGGCAAATCATAGTTGATAACATGTGACAAAGCTGGCACGTCAAGACCACGAGCAGCAACGTCAGTGGCTACTAAGATTTTGCATTTACCATTACGCAAGTCTTGCACGATACGGTTACGTTTGCTTTGTGGTAGATCACCATGTAAGAAGCTAGCTTTATGACCGTCTTCTTGTAATTGCTTAGCTAGTTTTTCAGTGCTGCGCTTAGTGGCGGCAAATATGATGATTTGCTCCATCTCAGGCTGGCAAACCACTTTATCTAAGATTCTGTTTTTGTGATTGAAGTCATCACAGTAATAAACAGCTTCTTCGATGTGAGCTGACTCAACCTTGATAGCAACACGCTCTGGGTTCTTAGTAAAGCTAGCAGCGATTTTACCTACTGGGCCATCCCAAGTCGCCGAACACATAATGGTTTGACGATCTGTAGGAGCCGCTTTTAGGATGTCGCTGATATCGTCAGCAAAACCCATATCTAACATGCGATCCGCTTCGTCTAGTACTAATATTTCTAGGTTAGACAAATCAACACGGCCTGCGTTGATATGGTCAAGCAAACGACCAGGAGTCGCTACAATAACTTGTACGCCTTTTTTCAAAGCAGTAATCTGACCGTTATATGGTGCGCCGCCTACTAATGGCACACAGAATATACCGCGCATATCTTTAGAGTAAGTACGAACGCTATCATGGACTTGCTGAGCAAGCTCACGCGTTGGGGTTAAGATAAGCGCTTTGGTTAATTTGTCAAAGCTAGTAGCACGGCTTAAACGATCAAGCACTGGGATAACAAAAGCAGCTGTTTTACCACTACCCGTTTGTGCAGACAATAGTAAGTCACGACCTGCTAGAGCAAAAGGAATCGCTTGTTCTTGAATAGGTGTTGGATGAGTGTAACCACTGCGATCAAGCGCGGTAAGAATCGGCTTGGCAATGTTAAGCTCGCTAAAGGTAACTTTGTTGTCGTCAGTAGTGGTAGCAGCGTCAGTAGCAGCCGCTTGATTATCGGTATTAGTGTTTGGGGTGTCGTTGCTTTCGATGATGCCGTTTTCAGCAGCGATAGTAGATAAGATGTCAGTCATGAGTGTCCTTGGTAGTTAAGCCGCTGTAAATTCAGCGTACTTGTTGCCTACCACTGATAACCGTTCATCAAACAGCCTGTTTACCAATAAACTTGATAAAGTATCTGCATGATGTCTGACGTATTTTGGTGGTAGTGCCGAGTGTCTTATCCTTGTCTGTCGTAACCCGTTTATTGAAGCTTAATCCAAAGCCGATAAACGTAAACAACAACCAATCTAGTGTTAATGAACTAGTAGATAAGATATGAGTCAAAAATAACTATATTGTTAATAAGATTATTTAATATAAAGTTATTTAAGTACACAAAATCATCGGCAACAATTACTCATGGTCATCCTAGACCCAAAATCGCAGGCGATGTTATCAATCTCATAATACACGTGAGCCTAAGCTGACGTGGCGACGCAGTATAGCACAACTTGTGGAGCAACCCTATCTATTTTTATAATTTAATAATTATTGTCGCTTAATAGCTATTAAACTAGCTTTTGACGTCTGAAACATAGGTAGGTAGTTCCCAAGCACCGCCAGCTTCAATCATCCGGCAAAGCCCTGTGGTACTCTCATAGCTCTTATTAAAACTTTTACCTGTCCAGACCCAATCTGTTTTGACCAAACAATCACCAATACCGCGACCTTTTTGTATTGAGCTGATTTTGCCGTCATCATAGCTGGTGGCGCTAACCGTTACTAATTTTGGATTATATGGCTTATTATCGTTCATCACCCACATGCCGTGACCGACATTATAAGCCCCTACCCAACATTTATGCTGAACTAGCAGCTGACTGTCATTTAGACGACTCACCCGCCAGCCCGAACCATCAGATGAGTTATCAGACAGGCTTGGGCACTCAGCATCAACCTCTTTTAGAGTCTTCGCTATCATAGTGGTTAGCTGCGATGAGGCCATTTTAAAAGGTTTTTTAGTTGAAGAAGCTCCGGCTTTAGGCATTATTAAGCGCAGTTGCGGTGCTGTTTTGGCTGATAGTGCTTGAGAATTAGGCTTGCTACCTTTATTGATCAGCGCACTAGCC
Organism: uncultured Psychrobacter sp.; assembly: GCA_965534785.1. Classification (GTDB taxonomy): domain Bacteria; phylum Pseudomonadota; class Gammaproteobacteria; order Pseudomonadales; family Moraxellaceae; genus Psychrobacter. The sequence continues at coordinate 2,770 of CBETCF010000080.1, read as the reverse complement.
GTCCCTAGCCGACCTTGTGCTTCATCCGCTTTTGACATAACCGCAGAAGCGCCTTTTCCTGAGAGCTCCCAACGAGTATTGCGTAATACAAATTCAATCTTACTGGTTTTGGCCAGAGCCTCTAGCAAAGCGTTAACTTGCGCTTCAGTCAAACTAGCGTCGTTGGTAGTGCTAGAGTACGGCAGTGCTTCGCCATAATCTTTGCCATCAATGAATAACGAGATACGATGACGACTGCCTAACTGTAGCAAGGATTTTGCCGACCCTTCTTTAGCCCCGCCAAGTTTTACTTTGCCATTGATAGTGCTGTTGCTACCAGCGCGGCGTATCAATAACACCGATATTGGCAGCTCGCTATTATTTTCGGCTTGATAACCCGCTAATCGACAAGTCCGTGTGTTGTCGCAAGCCACTTGCCAATCTCTAGAATCAAAGGCTACTGGCGTGGCTGCCGTAGTTAGCGTACTAACCATTGCCGTACTGCAGGCTAATAAGCTTACCGCTAGAGCATTTCCAACGGAATGGCCTTTTGAGAAATGAGAGTTAAATTTATTATTAATATTTTCCATAATGAGTACTCTTAAGTAAGACAAAGAAAAGCGCCTACCTTTTATAGAGCGAGCGTGTCGCTATACTAACTTATTAATGTTACTATTTGTTATTCTAATATATCATTGTGTAAGTAACAAAGGGCATAATTAAATAGATAAATTGCAAATATAGTCATAACTTGTTTTCGAACCCTAACAAAAAGGCCAATAAATAATTTTACTGGCCTTTAGCTCATATTGAGCATCAGTTAGGTGTAGGAATAATTAACTAATTGGTTTTAGAGGTAATTCGACCGCTCTTTTTACTGCTGGACGCTCAGCGATAGTTTTAGCCCAACGCTGAACGTGCTTGTAGCTATCGACCTGTAAGAATTCTGCTGAGCCTTCATAAAGATTACCAAGGGCTAATTGACCATACCAAGCCCAAATAAGAATATCAGCAATATTGTAACTTTCTTCACCGTTACCGCACATATAGTCACGGTCTTGTAAGTGAATATCGAGCACATCAAGTTGACGTTTGGTCTCCATGGTAAAGCGATTAATCGGATATTCCATCGGTTCTGGGGCGTAAGCATAAAAATGCCCAAAGCCGCCTCCTAAGTACGGTGCGCTACCCATTTGCCACATCACCCAAGATAAGCATTCAGTACGAGCGCGGCCTTGCTGCATAGGCACAAACTTGCCAAACTTTTCGGCTAAATATAATAAAATAGCTCCTGATTCAAAAATCTTTATCGGCTCACCATCATTGTCTTTGCCTGCCGAATAATCTACTAGCGCCGGAATTTTTGAATTCGGATTAATATCGACAAAGCCTGAGCCGAACTGATCGTTCTCCGAGATGTCTATTTTGTAGGCGTCATAGGCAGCTCCCTTTATGCCAAGCTCGCGCAGCTCCTCTAATATAATATTGACCTTGATACCATTTGGGGTGTTCAATGAATACAACTGTAAGGGCGCTTCACCGACTGGCAGCTTTTGCTCATGGCGTGCGCCTGCGGTTGGCCGGTTAGTACTAGCGAATTTACCCCCATTCTCTTTATCATTTTTCCAAACCTTGGCAGGTTGGTAATCGCTATTGTTATTGGTGTCACTCATAAGGATTTCCTAATTATTATTAAACGGTAATGAAAATTATTATTTTAAAGATAGTTTAAGTAGCCTTCCAACTATAACCAATGACCATAACATGATAAAAGTACTCTAATGTAGTGATTATTAGGGCGTTTTTAAATTTATAGTTGTAAAGTAATTGCTAAAATCCCCGTTACTTGGCTTATCTTTTATTAGTAACCTTTCATTCTTATAATATGCGATAGCCAATAGCTTTATGATAGACAACGACATAACCTAGAGCTCTATCCAACAATAATAAAATAAGAAAAAAGTGATGACATCATTATGGTAACCCTAACCCCGATGCAAGATAAGTATCTGCCTTATGTCTTGGCAGTCGCTTTATTTATGCAGATTCTTGATGCCACTATTCTTAATACTTCCTTACCACAAATGGCGGCAGCGTTAGGCGAATCACCCTTAAAAATGCAATGGGCGGTCATTAGTTACGCCTTAACTCTCGCTATCTTTATTCCGATAAGTGGCTTTCTGGCGGATAAATACGGCACACAGCGAGTATTCTTATCCGCTATTATCATCTTTTCTATCGGCTCATTAATGTGCGCCGCCTCTCCTACTTTAGACATTTTGATTGGTTCACGTGTCGTTCAAGGGATTGGCGGAGCAATGATGACGCCGGTCGCTCGCTTGATTCTCGTCAAGTCCTATCCGCGTAATAAACTATTGACGGTAATGAATTTTGCCGTTATTCCAGCGCTGATTGCGCCTTTAGTAGGTCCAGTGCTCGGTGGCTATATCGTGCAGTATTTTAGCTGGCATTGGATATTTCTGATTAATATTCCTATGGGAGTGTTAGGATTTATTATGGGTAAAAAGCTAGTACCGGCGCTGTTTGAGGATACCAAGCGTTTGGACTGGACAGGATTCTTATTATTCGCAGCAGCGGCTTGTGGCTTCACCTTAGCCGTTGAGTTTGGCTCACAAGCCGGTCGCGGACTATATGGTTTAATACTAGCGTTAATAGCATCAGTACTAATTGGAGCCTATGTTTGGCATGCCAAGCGCCGGCAAGCCCCACTATTCCCGCTCAGCTTATTTAGTATTCGCACCTTCCGGATCGGCATTGTCGGTAACTTATT